>JAYEMY010000189.1:0-2967 GCA_034718455.1 Thermodesulfobacteriota bacterium | reverse complement strand
AGGGGCATCCTTCATATTATCCCAAAAGTAGTTTACACTTTTTATTTTTTGAACCGCAGAATGTCGAACAAGAAATGTCGAATCTCGAAATAATACTTCGAAATTCTGCGGTTCCTTGTTCTGCGGTTCGATATTCAAAATGGATGACTAAAGAACCAACCTCGAAAACTGCAAACTACAAAATGAAGGATGCCAATTGAGGAATTAAAATCAATATAGTTTCTTCAATTCCTCAAGTCTCCAAAATACCTCCAATTCCTCAATCGTCAATCTTCAATTTTCAATCAACAATCCCAGCCTTGCCATCGAACAAAATCTTGAGTTTTGCAAGCGGTTCGTTATTATAAAGAAAAAGGACGAAAAGGAGTTATAAAAAATGAAATTTTTTATTGATACTGCCAACTTGGACGAAATTCGCAAAGCAGCAGATTTGGGCCTGGCGGATGGAGTGACCACAAACCCTTCTCTTATAGCCAAAGAAAATTGCGCCTTTGAAGACAGGATTAAAGAAATATGCAGTATTATTGATGGCCCTGTGAGTGCTGAGGTGATTAGCACAGACTTTGACGGTATGGTGAAGGAAGCCGTAAAACTGGCTGAAATCGCTTCTAATGTCGTTGTCAAAATTCCCATGACTACCGATGGTCTAAAGGCCGCAAAAAAACTGGCAGGTGAGGGTATAAAGACCAACGTAACCCTAGTATTCTCTCCGCTTCAGGCGTTACTAACAGCAAAGGCCGGAGCCAGCTATGTCAGCCCTTTTATAGGAAGGCTTGATGATATCTCCCATGAAGGCATGAACCTGGTGGAAGACATAATTCAGATTTACGACAATTACGCCTTTGACACAGAAATCATAGTAGCAAGCATCAGACATCCTATACATGTATTGGAGGCTGCAAAAATTGGTGCCGACATAGCAACTATTCCTTACAAAGTAATAGCACAGCTAGCCCATCACCCTTTGACCGACATAGGCCTTGAAAAATTTTTAGCTGATTGGGAAAAAGTGCCGAAGTAATGTTTAACCTAAGTCGAGCAATTAGCTGTCAGCCATTAGCGTTTAGCTTTGAAAAATCAAGACATTACGTTAATTAGAAATAACACCCAACGGGTAAAAGTTTGTAATAGCAAAACATCCTGTAATCATTAAACTAATAGCTAATCGCTTATTTTATGTTTAATGCAGACAACACATCTTAGATATTCAGCTTCAGCAATTCAACTGTTTGTGATTTGTGTACTTGTTCTCTGCAACTTTGGAGTGAGTAGTGCGGGCAGCATATATTCCTTTGTGGATGAGCGCGGTGCGTGGCACTTCAGTAACGTGCCTACAGATCGGCGTTATGGTTTGGAAAGCCGATCCAGACATGTTTCCCCACATGTTCCAGGGAATTACTCGGAATTTGAGGAAATTATATCCGAGGCAGCCACACGCCATGGTCTGGACCCTGACTTGATCAGGGCAATCATACAAATAGAGTCAGGAGGGATTCCGGATGCCCGTTCCTCAAAGGGTGCCATTGGGCTCATGCAGTTGATGCCTGATACATCCTCAAATCTAGCAGTGTCAAATCCTTTTGATCCAGAGGCAAACATCCGGGGCGGCACCAAGTACCTCAGCCGGTTGATTGAACGATTTAGAGGCAATTTGGTCCTGGCTCTGGCAGCTTATAACGCAGGGCCGGAAAAAGTCAAAAGATACAAAGGAATTCCGCCTTACCCTGAGACGAGGAAGTATGTGCGAAACGTCCTGCAACAATGGCAGAAATACAGATCTGACTAAAGCCTGTCATCGGGGCCTTGTCCCTTTCTGAAACATGAAGCGCCTTGATCCCACATTGAGCAACAGCCCTACACCTATAAGCGTAGTAAACACCGAAGAGCCGCCATAGCTGACAAGTGGCAAAGGGATGCCTACCACAGGCATAAGTCCCATGACCATGCCTATATTTATCACTACCTGCCAGAAAAGCATGGCCGTCACCCCAAAGGCCAAAAAGGCCCCGAAACGTTCCTTGGCTTGTGATGCTATTAAGAATCCACGGTATAGCATAAGGAAAAATATCCCCAATAGAATTACTGCCCCAATCCAACCCCATTCCTCAGCCCAGATAGAAAAGGCAAAATCAGTGTGGACCTCCGGCAGAAAGTTGAGGTGGGCCTGGCTCCCTTTCATGTAACCTTTGCCAAGGATCTGTCCTGAACCAATAGCAATTTTCGATTGTGATATGTGATATCCTGTACCGAGTGGGTCCCTCCCCGGGGAAATGAAGTCCATTATTCTACCCCTTTGATAGGGCTTAAGGAACTCCCATACAACAGGAAAAGCGGCAATCGCCGAGCCCAGCAGCAGCAGGAAGGACGTCCACTGGAGACGAGCCATATACACTAAAGAAGCAAAAATCAGCACCAGAAACAGCGCTGTCCCTAAATCCGGCTGGTGATAAATCAGAAAAATCGGAACAAGCATCAAAAGGAAGGGGCGCCATAAATCCGTTAGACCATATTGTGGTCTGTCGTTATGGTAAAAATAACTACTCAGAATAATAACCGTGGCGAGTTTGGCCAGTTCGGAAGGCTGAATATTCATAAACCCCAAAGAGAGCCAGCGCTGTGATCCACCTACAGTCTTACCTATAAAAACTACCAGTATAAGCATAAAAACCATAATCAGGTAAATGTGTACGGAATAAACCGTAAGAAGACGATAATCAAAAAAGACTACCAGGCTCAACATCAAAACAATGCCTGCTATGTACCACTGAAGTTGTTTCCATTGAAAGGAATAGCCTGTAGCTGCACTGCCGCTGTTTAAGTTGACAAAACCTATAGCCATAAGCAGAAGAACAGCTAAAAAGAGCCACCAGTCAAAATGTTCCAGAAATCGCCTATCAAACATGGTCATCTATATTGTTTACATTGAAAGCAGTCTTGCGGGGCCCTAGTACAGGCAGAGGAGATTGA
>JAYEMY010000188.1:0-2990 GCA_034718455.1 Thermodesulfobacteriota bacterium | reverse complement strand
TGACAGCCAACAGGCTTTTTCGGGTTTCAAAGCACAATCCGTTGAGAATACGCCTTTTGGTGCAACCTTGTCCGCGGTTGAAACCCTGCAAAAGCCTGTCGGCTGCCAGGGAGTGTGAACGGTTACGCTTGGACATATTGTGTTCTCCTGTTTATAGATAATGCTGAATTGTGGAAGAAAATTTAAAAGACATATACTTTACCATAATTCAAAATTCAACATTTCATGTGCATCTTTACTTGATTGAGATGGTCTTATTTGTTATCAATAGGATCATTTTTTAACTTATTTCATTTTATAATATGGATGGAGCTCAAAAAACTTTGTTAGAACCTGCTGGTGCAAAAGATCCTCTGTCTTCTCGCAGGTTGAGCGGCAAAACCTTGGTTTTAGAAATTGACGGTCTTAGAAAGACCTTTACGAACAACGGACTCAAGGTGGAGGTGCTGAAGGATCTCAAATGTTCGATTTATTCTGGTGAAATTATTGGAGTAGTTGGGGCTTCAGGGGTTGGGAAGACCACCTTTCTTCACATACTGGGCACTCTGGACTGCCCTACCAGCGGCAAAATTTTCCACTTTGGAGAAAATGTATTTTCCTGGAAAGATACTAAACTTTCCAAATTTCGTAATGAAGAACTGGGATTTGTCTTTCAGTTTCATCACCTCTTGCCGGAGTTTTCCGCACTTGAGAATGTTATGATGCCGTGTTTTGTGGCTGGGGAATCCCGGCCAAGGGCAAAGGAATTGGCAAGAGATATACTGGCTGAATTTGGTCTTGAAACGAGATTTGATCACCGCGTTGGTCAGCTCTCAGGTGGGGAGCAGCAGCGAGTAGCCCTGGCAAGGGCCATGGTAAGAAAACCCCGGTTGCTCCTTGCTGACGAACCTACTGGAAATCTTGACGAAAGGACTGGAGAAAAGGCCGCTGAATTAATTTTTACCTTAAATAAACGATACGGCACAACCGTAGTAGTTGTGACCCATAATTTGGCCTTAGCAAGCCGTATGGACCGATGTATTGGGTTGGCAGAAGGCCGGGCCATGGAACTCAACGCCCCTGAACTTAAGAATTTCGGTGTAGGACGCATATCTTGATGGTGGTAATTAATTTGATTTTATATGGGAAAAAATAGATGAAAACCTCTGATTTCATACGAAGGTCGGCAGTCTTTATATACAGATCATTGTATTTACTGGCCGTATATTTGGTTTTGTCTCTGCCTTTTCAATTTATTTTGGTCTCCGGTAGCATGGGAAGCATTTCTCTTCCATCTGCAACCATTCTCGGGACCCCTCTGGCCTGTCATGGCCCAAAAGACAAGTCATATTTGGCAGATGAGGTAGGGGAAGGACTTTCAAAACGCCTTGAATCCCGTGGACATACAGTATTTTTGTCAAAAGGCAAACCACCAAAGTCGTTGGATGATGTTATTAAAGCGGGAAAGGCCCAACAGGTTCAGTTTGTGTTTTATGGGAGCATCAACTGCCTTGGAGAATGGTTGGGCCTGAATTTAAAGCTTGTTGACCTGGAGGATACTGCTGGTGAACCAAAAAATCTTTTTGCCAAAGGGGACTGGCGCGAGATGAGTATGCTTCTGGATCAGATGGAAGCCAAGATGGTAAAGGTCCTGGCTGCCCCTTATCTGGTAACGGAAGTATGTGTCGGTGGTAACAGGAGAGTGGATACCGATGCAATCCTGCAGGCGGCTGGGACCAGGGCCGGTGATTTTTTCGATCCTGAGATTATTGCCTCTGATATTAAGAATATATATAAGATGGATTTCTTCAATGATGTGCAGGTGGACGTTAATGAGAGTCCTTCCTGTCGCATCGTGACCTTTATTGTGAAAGAAAAGCCTGCCATACAGGAAATCAAATTGTCCGGCAATAAAGAAATTTCAGAGGAAAAAATACGTGAGATCATAGATCTTAAGCCATATACTATTATTCAGGAAAAAACCCTTCAGGAAAATGCCGAGAAGATCAAAGCTCTATATATGGAAAAGGGCTATGCTGGTACCGGTGTTCTGGCCTCGGTGGAACCGGTATCAGAGCAGGCAGCCGATGTGGTATTTGAGATTACGGAAGGAGAGCAGGTCCGCATCAAGGATATTGAGTTCCAGGGTAACCAGGCTTTTTCTGATAAGGAATTAGAAAAATTGTTGGAGACCTCTGAGAAAAAATCTCTCTGGATTCCTTCCTGGAGCAATATTGTGGCCTTGTTTAAGGGGGACCAGGCTGTCCTAAAGCAGGATGCCCTGGAGAGAGATATGGGAAGGATTGCCGCCTATTACCACAATCGGGGTTATGTGGATGCCAAGGTGGGCCGTCCTACGGTCCGGAGGGAAGATGCATGGCTCTATATCACGATTCCAATAGAAGAGGGAAGTCGTTATGGAGTAGGTCAGGTAGATATAGAGCAGGAGTTTTTCAAGGACAAGGAAATACTTTTAAGCGAGCTTGAGATTACTCAGGAGTCTGTTTTTAGCCGGCAGATACTTCGCCAGGATATATTGAAGCTCACAGATATATATGCAGATGAGGGTTTTGCCTATGCCGATATTACTCCGAGGATTGAAAAGGACCAGGAGAAAAATCTGGTAAACATAACGTTGCTGGTGAATACAGGTCCGAGTGTAAAGTTTGAACGAATAGAAATAGTTGGAAATACAAGGACCAGAGATAAAGTTATCAGGAGGGAACTCAGAGTCAAGGAGCTTGAGCCTTTCAGCGCTTCCGGGTTCAGAAAGAGTACCCAGAGGCTGAACAGGTTGGGTTACTTTGAGGATGTAAATTTTGTTCCCAGCAAAGGGAGCAACGAAGAATATATGAACCTCAAAGTGGAGGTCAAGGAGCGGGCGACCGGCACCTTCAGCATAGGGGCGGGGTATAGCTCAGTGGAAAATTTAATGCTCATGGGGGAGATTAGCCAGAGGAATTTCCTTGGGAGGGGTCAGACCTTGAGTTTCAAGGGTATACTTGGCTCGG
>JAYEMY010000187.1:0-2996 GCA_034718455.1 Thermodesulfobacteriota bacterium | reverse complement strand
TTTTTTAGAGCCCCAGTTCGACGAACCTGAGTACAGTAACGATTTTGCAGCCTGGGTATACCATCGTCTTAACGAAAAGGCCTTGGCAGAGAAGCTGAGTGTTATTGACCCTACTGACTATGAAGATGTTGAGTCTGTCAGGCAGGAGTTGGTGGAACGGGTAGAAGACAGGCTGTACGAGAATGAATTTGTGCCCTGGACAAGGGCCGATGAGCAATTTCATTTTGTCCGTTCCCAGATAGTGGTGTTGGATACCGGACGTTATCTGGAGATACCGTCAGATTTGCCTTCCGGGGTGCCGGAAATGACCATCGGCAGCATATTTTACCACTTCATAGATGCCCGTAAGAGGACGGAAGACAGGAGTGACGACTTTAGCGCCTGGTTGACAGGGTGGGGTGACACATATAATGATCTCAGGCTAAAGCTCATGGCTGTTGACCCATTCTTTTCTTCTTTGAAAGAATTGCGTTTTACGGTCACCAGGGTATTAGAGGAATACTTCAGCGGAGGTAAATCATGAGCGAACTCCTTGACCTTTACGCAGAAGTGGCAGGCAGGGACGTAGTAAATCACCTTTACCAGTTGGCTGTTCCCCTTAAAGGCATGAAGGTCGTTCATGTAAATTCCACCAAGGAAGGTGGAGGAGTGGCTGAGATCCTCAGGAAACTGGTCCCGATGATGGAGGCCCTGGGTCTTGAGGTGAAGTGGGAAGTATTGGAGGGCAGCCCTGATTTTTATCAATGTACCAAGGGCTTTCACAATGCCATCCAGGGCTTTCCAGTAGAGCTGCCCGAGTCTATGCTGGAGGCCTATAAGACCGTCAATGCAGAGAATGCCGAGCGACTTCGGCCTGTCCTTGAAGATGCCGACTTTGTCTTTATACATGATCCGCAACCAGCGCCATTTCTCAACTTTTGCCCCAATAAGCGTGGAAAGTGGGTATGGAGGTGCCATATAGACTGCAGCCGTCCATATCGTCCGGTATGGAAATATTTAAAAAAGTGGCTACAGGACTATGATGCCAGTATTTTTTCCCTTGCGCAGTTTGCTCAACTCCTGCCACATCCCCAGTACCTGATCGCCCCCAGCATAGATCCATTGAGTGAAAAAAACATTGATCTTTCCGAAGAGGAGATCCTGGGAGTCTTTGACCAATTTGGTTTGAAACCGGATTTACCCTTTATTTTGCAGGTCTCCCGTTTTGACCGGTTTAAAGATCCCGTTGGCGTAATAGAGGCTTACAAACAGGCCAGAAAGATGGTGCCCTTGCAACTGGTTTTGGCAGGTGGCGGTGCCACTGATGACCCTGAAGGTGAAAAGGTGCTTGAGGAGGTCAGGAAGGCTGCGGAAGATGAAGAAGACGTCCATGTACTGCTTCTTCCACCTGATGCCCACAGGACTATTAATGCCTTGCAGCGGGCCTCTGATATTGTGCTTCAAAAGTCCATAAAGGAGGGCTTTGGGCTCACTGTTACAGAGGCAATGTGGAAAGGAAAACCGGTAATCGGAGGAGACACAGGTGGAATTCGTCTCCAGGTAGTAGATCACTTTACCGGTTTCAGGGTAAGAAGTCCTGAGGGTGCTGCCCTGCGTATCCGTTATCTGCTGCACCGTATGGACAGGTTGGAAGAGATGGGCACCAGGGCAAGACGCCTTGTCCTTGAAAATTTTCTTCTGACACGGCACCTGAGGGAATACCTGGCGTTGATGATCGGTGTGCTTCACGGTCTTGAAGACCGGATAGATATGGTACAATGAAAGTCCTTTCTCTAGGACCGGACATTTTAAGGTTTTGGAATTTATTGACTAGAAGTAGAAATAGGGCCTTGCTCCTTGACTATGACGGCACGCTTGCCCCTTTCAGAGTGGAGAGGGATAAGGCAGTGCCATATTCTGGGATAAGGAAAATCCTTGAAAAAATAATAGTTACTGGTGGTTGCAGGGTCGTTGTAATAAGCGGAAGAAGCGTGGAAGACCTCCTGCCCCTGCTGGGGCTGCAAGTTATTCCTGAGATATGGGGGTCACACGGCAGGGAAAGGCTTTATGTAGACGGCACATACAAGATTTTGCCTGTTGGGGCTAAAGCGGATAAGGCATTGAAAGAGGTCCTTGATTGGGCCAAAGTATCAGGTCTGAAGTCCTGTTATGAGTTAAAGCCCGGCTGCATTGCATTCCATGTGCGGGGTCTCCCACCAGAGAAGGCGGAGGAGATCTTGACGCAGGTCCGTAGAGTTACGTCTTCTTTGGAACAAGGGCACGGTGTTGGTCTCCATAGCTTTGATGGCGGGCTTGAGCTTAGGGCTGAGGGATGTGACAAGGGCCAGGCGGTTGAGACTATTTTTCAGGAATCAGGGTCAGATATGGTTGCTGCATATCTCGGAGATGATAGAACTGATGAGGACGCCTTTCGCGCTATAAAGGGCAGGGGTGTCGGGGTCTTGGTCAGCCCCGAGCTAAGGACTACGGAAGCGGACCTCTGGATAAAGCCTCCGGAGGAACTCCTGCAATTTCTTTCAGAATGGGTAGGGGCATGTAACAAAGGGGGTAGGGGTCAAGGGGCGGGGCGGGAATAGAGAAGGCATGAGAATAGTACAATAGAGCAATGATAAATCAACAATCCAATGGAGGAATGTGTGGAAGAGCCGGGTACCAGGATAGTAGCAGTTTCAAACCGTTTGCCTATTCGTCTGGTCCATGGATCGGACGGATTGGAGATAAAGCCTGGTGCAGGTGGCCTTGTGACTGCCCTTGCTCCGGTCTTCAGGAACAGGAGAGGGGTCTGGATCGGTTGGTCCGGGGGGACGAATGACGAAGATCTTGCAGGGCTCATTGAGCCGGCGTCTCGTGAGGCCGGATATAGACTTTATCCAGTACCGCTCTCAGCCGATGAGGCCGGCGACTACTACTACGGATTCTCCAATGAGGTTATATGGCCCCTGTTCCATGATTTACAGACTCGCTGTAATTTTAAGCCCAGGTATTGGCAGCAGTAC
>JAYEMY010000186.1:0-3010 GCA_034718455.1 Thermodesulfobacteriota bacterium | reverse complement strand
AGGCAGCCGATTTAGAATTAGGGCAAAAAGGGCCAAATACTACCACAACTCCCGGGTGGTCTTTTTTCCTGTGCTAAGTGGAGTGGCACATGCGAGAGGCTTGGCGCCTACTGCTTTTCGCCGACGAAGCGCTCAAAGTGTCAAATCATTCTATTGTCCATCCTCGCACCGGCCATACACAGCAGTCGTAGTCGTCTTTATCGACGCTGCTTACGTAGCTGTAGCCGAAGATCACGTGCCACGCCTAGCCCGCGTACGTGGCAGACGACCAATAGCTGCTCAACACCACGCCGGAAAACGGGTCGCCTTCCGATGCCCCCTGATGAGACAAAGGCAATTTTATCCCCTTCCAGGGGTTATTCCAAAACCGGGCCCTCTGAACGCTCAAAAGAGCTTTCAGTGCTGCATTACAAAACTCGCTTGCGCTTATATGAAATATCCAGGGCCTATCCTCCAGATTGACTTCTATGGATGGACGGTATACAAATGCCACCAGACAAAAGGGGGATGATGTGAAAGAAGAATCACTCTATGCCCAGGCGGGCGTGAACATAGATAAGGCCAATGAATTAGTAAAAAAGATACGGCCGATGGTCGCCTCCACCTTCAAGCGTGGAGTTCTCACGGAAATCGGAGGCTTTTCCGGACTTTTTGCGCTTGACCCTGAGCAGTACCATGAGCCTGTCCTGGTCTCTTCAACTGACGGCGTAGGGACCAAAATCAAGATTGCCACCCTATGCAACATACATGAAACCATTGGGATCGACCTCGTTGCAATGTGTGTTAATGACATACTGGTATGCGGGGCCAACCCACTGTTTTTCCTGGACTATTTTGCCACAGGTGAGCTGGACCCTGAAAAAGCAACAGATATTATAAAGGGCATTGCAGATGGATGCAAAGAGGCAGGCTGTTCCCTTATCGGCGGAGAGACTGCTGAAATGCCCGGGCTATATGCAAAAAATGATTATGATCTTGCAGGATTCGCTGTTGGAGTCGTGGACAGAAACAAGATTATCGACGGTTCCGAAATCGGTGTAGGCCAAGTGATGATAGGCCTGTCATCAACCGGACTCCATAGCAACGGTTTTTCCCTGGTGCGAAAAATCTGTTTTGAAAAACTCGGGCTTAACGTCTCGGATAGGGTGCCCGAGATTGGAGAACTTAGCCTGGGAGAAGTGTTACTAACACCCACAAAGATATATTCCAGTACAATCAAATACCTGCTCAAGCAGCAACGAATCACCGGCATGGTACACATCACGGGTGGCGCTTTCCTGGACAATATACCCAGGATACTCCCCAAATCCTGCCGGGCAGTGATAAAAAAAGGCTCTTGGCCAATCCCGCCAATCTTTCATTTCTTACAGGAAAAAGGCAACATATCTGAAGAAGAAATGTTGCGGACATTCAACTGTGGTATCGGTATGGTACTCATAGTGCCAGAGGCCGACGCACAGGACCTGCTTTTCCAGACCCATGCACTTGACGAACAGGCCTTTGTTATCGGTTATATAGAAGAGAGAGAGTCTGAAAATTCACCAGTGATATTTCAGACATGAGTACATTATAGACGTAACCGTTCACACTCCCTGGCAGCCGACAGGCTTTTGCAGGGTTTCAACCGCGGACAAGGTTGCACCTAAATTGAGCTATTAGCCTTTAGCGGTTAGCTATTAGTTTAATGGATTATAGGATGTTTTGCTATTACAAACTTTCACCCGTTGGATGTTATTTCTAATTAACGTAATGTCTTGATTTCTCAAAGCTAAACGCTAATGGCTAACAGCTAAACGCTAAACTTAGGTTGCACCAAAAGGCGTATTCTCAATAGATTGTGCCTTGAAATCCGAAAAAGGCTGTTGGCTGTCAGGGGGGAAGTGGCCGCAACGATGATCATGGCCTGAATTGTGGAAGAAGATTTAAAAGACATATACCTTAATTCAAAATTCAACATTTATTGTACGTCGCCATGACGAGAAAAATGAAGCAACGCCGCAGATGGGATATTTTCAGCGGCATCCAATGATATTGGTTAGCGCTTGCTTAATTGGCCTTTCCTGCAGATACGACGGGAAAAGCAAACCCGATGTTCGGCTGATAGAAAAGCTGAGGGGAGCCTGTGTTGTGCCGGTTTGCCCTGAGCAACTGGGTGGCCTAGCAACCCCCAGACCGGCTGCTGATATCTATTATGGAAACGGTATAGATGTCTTAAATGGTCAAGCAAAAGTCTTGACTATAGATGGACAAAACGTCACAGAGGCTTTTAAGCGAGGCGCTGAGCAAACAGTTTTCCTGGCAGGCGCCTTGGGTGTTAAGCAATGCCTTCTCAAAGCAAGGAGTCCTTCTTGTGGTATTACTGCGCAAATCGGGGTCACTGCGGCAAAACTACTTCTAGAGGGTTTTGAAATTGAAGAAGTAGGCTAGAACTATTTAACCCCTTGCCCTATCTTGTCTATTACCCTTTCGCGCAATTCTTTCCCTACCTTGAAGAATGGCAACTTTTTAGGTGATACCGAAATGTTTTTACCGGTCTTGGGATTTCTGCCAGTGTAAGGATCATATTTTCTCACTGTAAAACTCCCAAAACCGCGAATCTCCACGCCGTCTCCCTTTACTAAAGCCTCGATCATGGCATTAAAAACCTCATCTACCACAAATTCGGCCGATTGACTATCCAGTACCGGATCTTCTGAAAGGACCTCTATAAGACCTGATTTATTCACCTGAATCCCCTTCTTTCCTTAGGGTTATCTGCAAAACCTATGTTGCATTTTTTCTTTGTTTTTGGAAAGTTGCTATTAAATACAAATACGTTAATATCAGATTAAGGTTAACTTTGGCAAGTCTGTAGACGCAAAAAAAATTATATTTCTATTTACTCAAGTTTTCGAAAAATAGTGTATCATCGAATTGAATGCGGATCTCGAAACTGGAAATTCGAAATTAGGTGACGCATCCACATTCTTGTATTTTTTCCAATTTCAAGTTTCCAATTTCAAATTTTACC
>JAYEMY010000185.1:0-3013 GCA_034718455.1 Thermodesulfobacteriota bacterium | reverse complement strand
TTCTGGACCATGATCACAGCGCATATGTTGACCAGTGGGACTGGGAATTGACTATTACCGAAAAAGACCGCAATCTTGATTTCCTTAAGGACATTGTTAAAAAGATATGGAAGGTAATCTATGGAGCTGGAAAAATGGCGCAGGAAATGTTTCCTGCCCTTAAGACGGATAAATACAGTGACATCCCCGAGGAGATCGTATTCCTTCATGCTGAAGAGATCCTTGATTTTTATCCGAATCTGCCGCGAAAGGAACGTGAAACCAGTATCATTCAGGAAAAGGCCCCTGCGATTTTTATCATTGGCATCGGTCAGCCTTTAAAGGACGGGTATCCCCATGAAATGCGCGCTGCAGACTATGATGACTGGGTTACTGAAACTATAGTTAAAAACGGCGAGCAGTATCATGGTTTAAATGGTGATATTCTGGTATGGAATCCGGTGACTAAACGACGCCATGAACTGACCTCAATGGGAATACGGGTTACAAAAGAAACCCTGAAAGTGCAGTTGAAGGTGGCAGGGCAGGAAGATTTTCTCAAACTTCCTTACCACCAGGCAATCCTTAACGATAAGATACCACTGAGCATCGGAGGAGGCATCGGGCAATCCAGGGTTTTTATGTATCTGCTGCGCACGGCTCATATTGGAGAGATTTCCGTCACTGTGTGGCCAAAAGTCCTAAAGGATATTTGCGCGGAGAAAAACATACATGTACTGGAATAAGGGCCTTGGAAAAAATAAGTTTGAAGATAAAAGATTGATCACGAAAGCACGAAAATACGAAGACACGAAAAGCTGGATGTTGTTTTATCTCGTGGTTTCAATCTTTCGGACAGGATATGGGAAGGTACTGGATGACTGAACGTATAAAGATCAATAAACTGCTATGCCTTGATGCAGCAGTTGATGAAGTTGTTGTTAAGGGGTGGGTCAGGACAAGGCGCAGCTCAAAGGGTTTTTCGTTCATCGAGGTAAATGACGGATCCTGCCTAAAAAACATCCAGGTTATTGCTGACAACTCTTTGGATAATTATAATGCTGTTGACCGGCTTACCACCGGGTCTGCGGTGGCGGTTTCCGGCAGCCTGGCAGAATCCCCCGGAAAGGGCCAGAAATGGGAGATTCATGCAAAGAATATCGAAATAATCAGCATTGCCCCTGATGACTATCTCCTTCAGAAGAAACGTCACAGTGATGAGTTCCTGAGGACCATTGCCCACCTGCGGCCAAGAACAAATAAGTACGGCGCGGCTTTCAGGATCAGGTCCGAACTTTCATATGCTATACATAAGTTTTTCAGGGACAGAGGGTTCAGGTACATCCATACACCGATACTGACAAGTTCTGACTGTGAAGGAGCTGGAGAACTCTTTCAGGTGACAACTCTTGATATGGGAAAAGTGCCCTGCGTTGACGGAAAAGCCGATTATTCAGCGGATTTTTTCGGCAAGGAAGCCGGACTAACCGTGTCCGGCCAATTGTCCGCGGAAATGTTTGCTCTTGCGCTTGGTGACGTTTATACATTCGGTCCTACATTTCGCGCGGAAAATTCCAATACATCACGGCATGTAGCGGAATTCTGGATGATTGAACCTGAGATGGCTTTTTGTGATCTTGACAAGGACATGGATGTCGGAGAGGAGATGTTGAAATATCTGACAGGTGTTATTCAGAAAAATTGCACAGAAGACATTGAGCTTTTTGCAAAATTTGTTGACAAGGAACTTAAAAATACAATTGAAAATATTTTGTCCTCTGATTTTGAGAGAATCAGTTACGAAAAAGCCGTTCAGATTCTTGAAAAATCAAAAAAGAAATTTGAGTATGAAATAAACTACGGTACGGACCTTCAGACTGAACATGAACGCTATCTTACTGAAAAATATTTTAAAAAGCCTGTAATTGTCTATAATTATCCCAAAGATATTAAACCGTTTTACATGAGGCTTAACGATGACAACAGGACCGTTGCAGCCATGGATATCCTTGTGCCCAGAATAGGGGAAATTATCGGCGGGAGCCAGCGGGAGGAACGGCTTGATATGCTTGAGGCGCGAATGAAGGAGATGGGTATGCCTCTGGAGGATTACCTGTGGTATCTTGATTCCAGGAAGTACGGAAGCGTTCCGCACAGCGGTTTCGGCCTCGGGTTTGAGCGCCTTCTGATGTTTCTTACCGGGATAAGTAATATCAGAGATGTTATTCCTTTCCCTAGAACTCCAAAAAATATCGAATTTTGAGCAGGTATGGCGTGGATTAACATGACTCCAAAAATGTACAGTATATTTGGAGTCATGTTAAGGTTAAATTTTTCCCCCAAGCATTATGCCTGACTAGCATAAGACATGGAGGGAACTTATCAAGAAGGTTTGAATGATCCACTTATCTGCCCCAAATGCGATCATAAGATGAGAATCATTAGTCTGATTCAGGACCCTGATATCATACGCCGAATACTGGAGCACTTAGGATTATGGAAAAGTAAGAGGCCGTCATCACCAGGACCGGGAGATGAAAAGCAGTTAGTCTCAAGGCCGGTCGTCTATGAAGAGTTTAATCACGGTTGGCTTGGATGCGATGTACAGGACTTAACTCCTTTTGTAAAAGGAAGGTCAAACAAAAAATTAAAAACACCTAAAAGATGTAGATCGTTTATCGTAATAAACTGAAAATGATTCTTGAACTGACTCAAACAACAAGTGCTAATGACCCAGGCGTGACATATTCTATATGAATGATGTTACAAGTAATGATGTACAACGGTTTGTCCTCTCTGCCAATGTAACCGTTCACACTCCCTGGCAGCCGACAGGCTTTTGCAGGGTTTCAACCGCGGACAAGGTTGCACCAAAAGGCGTATTCTCAATGGATTGTGCTTTGAAACCCGAAAAAGGCTGTTGGCTGTCAGGGGGGAAGTGAGTGATTACTTATCGAGAATGGCACCGCGTATGGTCGGTTGCGGTCCGCAGCCGCAACTGTGTGTCTGATAAATTATCCGGCCCTCCGGGACA
>JAYEMY010000184.1:0-3014 GCA_034718455.1 Thermodesulfobacteriota bacterium | reverse complement strand
TTTAATGATTACAGGATGTTTTACTATTACAAACTTTCACTCATTGGGTGTTATTTCTAATTAATGTAATGCCCTGATTTTTCAAAGCTAAACGCTAATGGCTAACAGCTAATCGCTCAACTTAGGTAGTATATATAAAAAATCCTACGCTTTTCAGTATCAGCCTTCCTCTGAAATGAGGTTCACAATAAGCCGGACCATCAATTCCTTTTGCCCCGGTTGACTGACGGCCGTCAGCAGGGCAAGCGCTACGAGCGCCCTGTTGCTGAAACTTTTTTGATCCAATACATCATTTATCTTGAGAAACAACAGAAAAAGAAAAGAGCCGATCCTTTTGTTACCATCCGTGAAAGGATGATCCTTGATCACGAAGTAGAGGAGATGGGCCGCCTTTTCCTCAACACTTGGATAAAGATCCTTACCGCCGAATGTCTGCTGCACTGCTCCGATAATTCCGGAAAGAGCATTACCTCGTTCCTGGCCAAAAATTTCATTCGCCTCTTTCCTGACCATTAATTCCTTTTTCAAGGCGGCAATGGCCTGGCGGGCCTTATCAATCTCCAGGCTGGACTTGGCGACGTGTTTTGTTTTCGGAGTCGGCAGATTATTTTCGTCATATTGCAAAAGAAGCTGCCAGGTCCTTGCATAGCGGTTGACAACTTCGAGGACTGCCAATCCTTCATCGCTGACAAGGTCATAATTTTCCAGGGTGCCTGCAAGCAGATTCAAAATTTGCCGCACCTCTTCCACGCCTTTCTCGGCCAGTCTGCGCTGATTAAGCGAATAACCACGCACCAGGTGGTCTTTTAGAATGGTGGTAGCCCAGATGCGGAATTGAGTGCCGCGTAGAGATTTTACCCGGTAGCCGACGGAAATGATGACATCAAGATTATAAAACGCAACCGGCTTATCTGAATTTGCAATATGCATTTTTTGCATATTGCTTTGCCATTGCAGTTCACCTTCTTTGAAAATATTATTCACATGCCTAGAAATAACCGATTGGTCCCGTTGAAAAAGCTTTTCCATCTGCGCCTGAGTCAACCAGACGGTTTCATCCTTGAGATGGACATCCATAGAGGTATGCCCGTCCTCAGACTGATACAATACGATTTCGCCAAGATATGAATTCATATTTTCGTTTTTTTGTGTCTTGCGAGTCATTATTATTGCTTCACGTTGTTACTTTTTTCCTTCAACCGCTTATGGCTTTTCTGTTCAGCCTTCGGGGATAGCGATGGACTGAATAATGCGAAAAATGCCTTTTGTGAAGGCGGGATGGCAATTTGTCCCCACCCTTTGGTCGCGCTGTAGACGTGATGATGTTTTCTGCTTTATTGACCAATCAGAAACCATCAATAATCTTTGGCTTTAAGCCATCAAGGGAATCGAGCTTTCCGGAATCCAAGGAACCATCTGCATTTACAAAAAAGCTTCTGTGAACCTTCGCGGATGAATATTGTCCATGTGGACAATTATGATCCCACCAAACCATCTTCAGGACTTCCATACTTCCTTCTGGGCGGGCCGAGGATGCGTCATTTTCAAAAAGCCTTGGCAGTACATCTTTAATAGCTTGGGCGTCATCATCGCTAAAACCCGTTCTTGTGGCAAGTTGAGGGTTCATGCTGCCATAAAAAACATAAATACCCTCATCCACACGTGGAGCAAAACGATTGGCCCAACTGGGGCTTAAAATCAGCAATACCCTGTTGGAAAGGCTGAACCTGACTCTCCGTCAATCCTTGGCTCCATTGCAGTCATAGAGGGTCACTTTTCTCTTGATCCCGATGATGTCTGACTTGAGGTGTTTTATACTCTTTTTCTGCCTTTCAGTACACGCAGGCCGTTTGTCTGATGTTCCAGTTCGGCCATTTCTGCCAGAGATGGCAAGTCTGACAAATCCTTTAATTCAAATACCTCCAGGAACTGCCGGGTCGTGCCATAAAGTAACGGGCGACCGGGAAGGTCCTTTCTGCCGACAATCCTGATGATCTTTCTGTCGAGCAGGAAATGCAGGGTGCCGCTGGCGTCCACTCCTCTGATACTTTCAACCTCTGCTCTTGTTGCCGGCTGTCTGTATGCCACAACGGCAAGCGTCTCAAGGGCTGCCCTGCTGAGTCTTACAGGACTTGATTTCTTGAGCCTGAGCACCCAGCTTCGCAAATTCCTGCGGGTCTGAAGACGAAATCCCCCAGCTACCTCCTTGAGTTCAAAGCCGCGTTTTTCGTTGTTGTACTCACCCTGGAGGACCTTCAATGCAGTGATTATCGCATCTCTGTCATATTCAGGCAGAAGCTGAGTGAATTTCTTCAGACCAATAGGCCTGTCTGCTACCAATAACATGGCCTCAAGAATAGATTGTAGACTATGCCGGGTAGCTGCCATAGAATTGTTAAGTAATGGGGCGTTTCGGGGACAATTACGTTTCTTCCACTACCACGGTTCCACTGACCTTGATGTCCTTGCCATTATCATCAATAAAAGAGAGATAGGAGCCTTGGATTTCTATTTTGAAACGGCCTTCCCAATCCCTGATCATGCTTCCATTGCAATCATAGAGGGTCACTTTTCTCTTGATCCCGATGATGTCTGACTTGAGGTGTTTTATATTCTTTTTCTGCCTTTCAGTACACGCAGGCATACTTAACATGAATATTATTAAGGCAATGAAAAAAACAAGCCGTTTTATCTCCAGATGCCTAAAGATCATTTAGCTTTTTCCTATCCCAATTCTATGGCTTGAGCCTTTTCAACACCGTCCTCCTGCAGGAGACGGGAAAGGACATCCGGCCCTACCGAATCATCCGTGGTCAGGAGTATGACATTCCTATGATGATCCGGATCCTGTCCTACCTGCATTTGGCCTATGTTAATATTCGCTTCTCCCAGGGTAATTCCGATTCGACCGATTACCCCCGGACGGTCTTGATTGTAAATGAGCAACATATGTCCCTCCGGCACAGCCTCCAGACAGAAATCATTGATTTTGACAAGACGTGGTTCTTTTTTGC
>JAYEMY010000183.1:0-3019 GCA_034718455.1 Thermodesulfobacteriota bacterium | reverse complement strand
CCGTACGCGCCGTATCGTTGAAGATTGCTTCTGCAGAAAGCTTCGGATCAATGATCAAAGTCAGGTTACTTGCTACTATCTGTTTTGCTCCCACCTTTTTTGCAAGTTGGAGAATCTCCTTGAGTTCCTGACAGTTGGATCTGAGCATGAGATAGGCCAGATGTATTGCGGGGAGATGTGTTTTCCTTTCAGCTTTTATCTTGCACAGCAGTTCAAGATTAGAAACGAGTTTATTAAAGTCGGTCCCTTTACGGATCTGGTTGTGGGTTGGCGCTGTGGTGCCGGCGAGACTGATACCGATGATGTCCAACTCCAAATCAACCAACTTTCGGATGGTATCTTCAGTAAGAAGCATGCCGTTTGTAGTAAATCCTGTGCGTTTGCCTCGATCCTTGCAAATCCGGATCATTTCAAAGATATCGTTGTTAAGAAGAGGTTCTCCCCACCCCTGCAGGTAAACCATGTCCGTATATTTGAGAAAAGGGATCAATTTATTAAATAGATCTATCGACATCTGTTTGTTTGTCCAACGGCTTCTCATCAGGGTATGGGGACAATAGATGCAGGCTCCATTACAGAGAGTCGTTACTTCAATCTGAACCCAATCCAGGGTTGGGCTCTTAATTTTGTCTAGTTGTTTTTTAAACCCTTTAAACATGACTGATAAATCGCTTTTTAAGAGATTCAAAAAACCGGCCGGATTTTGACAATAATCAATAATAATAAGAATGTCGATGTAACCGTTCACACTCCATGGCAGCCGACAGGCTTTTGCAGGGTTTCAATCGCGGACAAGGTTGCACCAAAAGGCGTATTCTCAATGGATTGTGCTTTGAAACCCGAAAAAGGCTGTTGGCTGTCAGGGGGGGAGTGAATGATTACATGTCGATTATTATAGAATTGATTGAATTCCTTTGGATCTAATTCCCCGCAGCGGCTTCATTTCGTATCAGGAAGTGCGCAAAAAATATTTGACATTACGGTAATACCGTAATACTATCACCTGCAATAGTTTAACAAAGGGGTAATAGAAAATGGAGCCGGTAATATCCAGTAAACTGACAACGAAATGCCAGGCAACTATCCCGGAGAAAATCAGAGGTATCCTTGATCTACATCCTGGTGATTCTGTTGCTTTTGAAGTAATGGTGGACCAAAAAATATTGATTCGCAAGGCCATGCCGATTGATTTTGAATTTTCCAGGGCACTGGAGGGGACACTTGCCTCTGAATGGCTTTCTGAACACGATGAAGAAGCGTACCGTGACCTATAAGCAATTTGATGTCGTAGTTGTTCCTTTTCCCTTTACGGACAGGAAGGCAGATAAGCGCCGACCGGCCTTGGTTTTGTCTGATGATGAGCGATTTAATAAATCAAGCGGTCATTACGTTCTGGCCATGATAACTAGTCAAAAGAATCCTGAGTGGCCTCTTGATACACCGGTCACTGAGAAACGGAAAGCAGGGCTGGCAGCGCCTTCAAAGGTTCGCATGAAGCTCTTTACACTTGATGGCCGTTTGATTCTTAAAAAGATAGGTTTGCTGTCAGATAAAGACCAAAAGGCTGTCAAAAAAGCATTACAATACTTAGTGAACTTGGATAAACTAGGGAAGCATTAGATGCCTGGCCACCCAAGGCGAAGTGGTTAAAATTCATTATCGCTTTTGTGAATGGAGCTGGAGGGGAGTTAATTCTTGGGGTAGCTAAGGAATTAAGAATTACTGGCATCATTATTGATAGCGAATTCACACTGTTTTGATTCCGTTTATTCAGGAAAGGAGGTTTTATGAGCGCTCTTTCTCAGGTAGAAAAAATATCCGAAAAATATGCTGTATCTGCTGAAGAGTTTATTCGTTCTGGCGTAATTACGAATCTCAGGGGAAAAAACGATTGCTTCAGATAGAACGTTTTGAAATTTTGTCCAGATACCGGGCTTGGCAAAAGCAAATTCGTTGATTTTTTTGTCGAAGACCCGACTATTTTTGAATCACCACCGGAAAAAGACCTATACAACCTTCTGATCAGCACCAACTTCGTAAAAACATACAGAGAGCACATCAAGATTGTTCCCCAGTTTAAAATAGGAGAATACATTAGGGCAGAATACGCCAGGCAGATACCAAAATACCGGGTTGATTTTCTTATGACATTTTCAAAAGGCGGCAAAGAGCAGACCCTTCATGGAATATGACGGCGTGGAATACCACACAAAACATCCTGATATCGTTACCAAACATAATTTTTCTCAGGAGTACCTTGATTATGACATCAGCCGGCAGATAGAGCTGGAAAGCTATGGATACAGCTTTTTGAGGCTGAATAAGTTTAATCTGCGTCCCGAACAGAGAGACGAAACAAAGACGGATGTCTGGGATAGGGTTTTAAGAAAGGCGTTTGCAGTTGAATAATATGGTAAGGGATTGATGGATATAAACATATAAAAAAGCAGGGGGAGATCAGGTGGAAGCGGTTGAGACTGCCATCTGGCTTACCGAGGTGGCACCAAAAGCCGGGAAAATCGGCAAACGTTTTATTGAACATATTGCTAATGCCAACAACGACGCCAATCCGGAACTCCTGCGCCTAGCTCTGAAACTTGCCACTGGAGCAGGAAAAACTACTGTCATGGCTATGCTGATTGTCTGGCAGACAATCAATGCTGTACGTCGGCCTTCAAGCAAGAAATTTACCCGTGGTTTTTTAATCGTTACACCCGGCATTACAATCCGAGATAGGCTCCGTGTTCTGCAACCCAATGATCCAAACAGCTATTATCAAAGCAGGGAACTCGTACCCAATGACATGCTTGCCGATCTGGAACGGACCAAAATTGTCATCACCAACTACCATGCCTTCAAGCTTCGTTAGCGGATAGATCTTTCAAAGGGCGACCGTTCACTGCTCCAGGGCCGAGGTGAGGCGCTGAATACCTTGGAAACCGAAGGACAGATGCTACAACGGGTAATGCCCGATCTGATGGGCATGAAGAATATCATGGCCCTGAATGACGAGGCGCAT
>JAYEMY010000182.1:0-3026 GCA_034718455.1 Thermodesulfobacteriota bacterium | reverse complement strand
AAAAAGATAGTTATGGATGTCTCCAATATACTCGTCAATCCATTGAGGCGACGGGGTTTCGCCAGAATCAATCATGTCCTTCGCTTGCATACGAGGATTGAAAAATCATCATGTTTCATGTTTTTTTTCTCCCACTAAAACAGTCAACCTAAAACGGCACATCATCTTCCGGGGGCATCGGCGGAGGCATATCTTTTCCTGAAGAAGGCATTGGCGGCGCCTCCCGCCTCTTCTCATTGTCTGTTATTCGCCCCCCGGTCAACTGGAAATACAGCGCCTTTAAAGTATCAGCCGCCCTCTTCTTCTCGCTGCCAAGAGGAACCTGTAAGGGCACATGAAGATAGTCCCTATCAGCTTTTAACGCCGGCTTAAACCCCCCGACCTCTTGGTTATATCTCAATGGGCATATCCACTCGATAAAGTTCTTTTGCTCTCCGCGCCTGGCTTTTTGAATAAAAAACTTGCCGTTGTATTCTGAGATCCTGATAGCGTCGTATTGGGTGATGTTTAGCCATTCATTTTCCATGAAGTTGTTCTCCTTTAGTTAGTAGTTGAGTGTAAAGAACTGAATCCATCAACCAGGTGATCCAAAATAATTTTAAATTTTTCCGCATTTTCGTCCGACGTGAAATAGGCCAGAGTCTCCAATTCGCCTCCTCTCGACAGGAACAAACAGGGCCGTTTTTTGCCAGGCAATGTTGTGATTCCAAACTTAATTACGTCATCGTATATTTCTATTTCCGCTGCCATTTAAAATGCCTCCGGTTTGTTTCACGCCAATCAAAGTTCAGACAAATTGTCCGCGCCCATCCTCTGGCCTGAATAAATAATAACGGGTATTCCACTTCTCGATAGCGGACATCCGGTCATCAAATATCATGGCGCCGCATTTATAATTCGAGCATTGCACCCACCCCATACCATCATCGCCACTTCTTCTGTCTGCAGGATTGTAGTCTTTGAACTCAAACGTAGCAGGTGAGCCACAAAACGGACACGGCAACAATCCATCATCTTTTTTATCCACAATCATCCCCCCACACATCCGGCCTGATCTCTGATTTAAGCACCACAGCCCCCGGCGTTACTTGCCTGGTAGCAACCTCTATTTTTTTGGCAAGGCCGACACCACAGCCGTTGTTCGCCACGTGATAGAAATAGTACGAGGTGCAGCCAGCCTTTTTTGCGACTTGCCTCCGTTCTTCTGAAGACGTTTTCTTGATCCATTCACGTATTTTCATGATTTCTCCAAAAAACACTTGCTTTTATTTAGTGATTAGTATAAAATATTATCAACTATTTTGTCAAGGAGTAAAAATGGATCAAAGCCTAACTGTAATCCCTGAATTTGAAATACAGTGTCAACTGTCCGAATGGCTGACACTACAGCATCCTCGCGTTATCTTCCGTATGGATCTCTCTGGAGTGAGGCTACCCATAGGGCTGGCCGTGAAAATAAAGAGGTTAAATCCATACAGGGGATTCCCTGACATACAAGTCTTTGAACCCAGGGGGAAATACCACGGTCTGTGTATAGAGCTCAAGCGTACAAGGGACGATCTCTACACCAAACAGGGCAAGTACAGACAGACACGACATATCCGCGAACAGGTGGAAATGTTACGCACCCTGAGGCAAAAGGGATATAGCGCCGATTTTGCAGTCGGCTTTAGTGGCGCGCAACAGTTGATTAACAATTATTTAGACAGGAGGAACACGTAAATGGCTGATAATTTTTTATACATTGATTTGGAATCGGTTTGCTCTCAGCAACCAGGAATTAAAGAGCAGATCCTCTCAGAACTAAAACCGCCAGGCAACTTGAAAAAGGCAGAGACGATAGCAAAATGGTGGCAGTCGCAAGCTCCCAGTGTCGCCGAAGAAGCGTATCTTAAAACCGCACTGGACGGCACTTATGGCGAGATCATCAGCATCGCATGGGCTTTCGGCGAGCAGGAGGTCCAAGGTGTTATCCGAACCCTGGAAGAGCCTGAGACTAAAGTCCTGAAAGCGTTTTACGATGCCCTGGAAGGGGCGAATACGGACTATCTTGTGTGGGTAGCATATCCAATCCGTTTTGATTTACCTTTTCTGCTCAAACGTTCGATTATTAATAATATTCGGCCTCCAGTCGGGCTTCCTGATGAACGTAGCAAGAGTACTTTTTGTCCTATGAATTGGTGGCATGGCTGGCATCAATGCGGTGCCCTCGATGCTCTTTGCAAGGCTTTAGGTATCCAGGGCAAGACTGGGATGACCGGAGCCGATGTTTATCCTTATGTACTTCAGGGCCGTTATGATGAGATTTTAGAATATAATAAAAACGATGTTTCTATGTTAAGACAAGTACATGAGCGCATCACTTTTAAAAACTGGGCGCCTTCAGACAATGAAGAAATTGCGCTCGCCTCCGAAGAGGATGAGAAGCTGACGAAGGCGGGGTTCTTTGATGTTCAGGAGAAGGGGAAATTGTGAAAAAGAAAGATGAACACATGGACGAAGACGCTAGGGATAGATGGATGAAAAGAATGACCATGCATAGTGCCATGAAAGAACTTGTTAATTTTCTGGTGTACAGGGATAATCGAACAAAACAAGAATACGATAAGATCGTATTATATTTAAAAACCGTAGGAGACAAAAACTTAAAAAATGAATATTTGATAGGCAAAAAAAATAGTGCTGACTTTGATTATGACAGAACGATAGAGAAAATGGTAAAGGAAGCGACTTTAAGGCCACTCTTAATAATGTGCCTGAATGAAAGGAAGCATTTTGTAATAACCGCAATGGAGGCTCTGACAGATGCTAACGATAATACATGTTCATACAAGAAAGCGTTGGAGTCTGTGTTTACTACAGCAAACACGATGTTTCTTGCCGTAAAAGAAGAACTCGGAAAACTTGAGGAGAAAAAATGAAAGAAATAAAACTACAGTGCCTGACGCTCCAAAATTTCCAGAAATTCAGAAGCTTTAGTTTTGAGCCACGAGGATCTAACGCTGAGATCAGGGGAGATAACGGCA
>JAYEMY010000181.1:0-3026 GCA_034718455.1 Thermodesulfobacteriota bacterium | reverse complement strand
TCTTACTGCCAAGAGAATGGACCATGACGTGGTAGAGGCAGCCACCAGGGTGGAGTTTGATGATGTGAAGGACTGTATTCTGAGGGCAAAGGCACTGGCGGCTGTCCGTTCGAGGCCGGAATTTGAGCCCCTCAGCACTGCCTTTAAGCGGATAATGAACATACTTAAAGGCTTTGAAGGCGGGACAGTAAATCCCTTATTGCTTGAAGCAGAGGAGGAAAAGACCCTTTATGAGGTATATCTTTCCGTGGAAAAAAAGGTTGGTGTTTCCCTTGAAAGCCGGGACTATGAGCAGGCCTTGGTTACCCTGTTGTCTCTCAAGCCTCAAGTGGACAGTTTTTTTGACCATGTGATGGTCATGACGGAAGAAATAGATGTAAGGGCCAACCGGCTGGCACTCCTCTGGAACATAGCCTGCCTTTTTCTCAGAATTGGCGACCTTTCAGCCATAGTTGTATCTGACTAAAAATAGTACCCTTTTACTCACCGCTGATAAATCGTTCTATCATTTGGAACGCCTCACTGTCGGTGAACTGGAGAGGTGGATGTTTACAGAAATAGGCTGCCGGTGCATAAAGAACTCCGCCCTGACCTCTGTTTAAAGCCAGCTTTGTGCAACGGATAGCATCAATGGCTACACCGGCCGAGTTGGGTGAATCCTCAACGGAAAGGCGAAGTTCCAGGTTCATTGGCACATCACCAAAGAGCTTGCCTTCCATGCGAATGAAACAGATCTTGTTGTCTTTTTGCCAGGCCACATGATCACTCGGGCCAACATGGATATTTTCATCATTCAGACGCTTGGCAGCCACTGCCTGAATAGCTTCTGTCTTGGACACTTTTTTTGAGATTAAGCGTTTGCGGCTGAGCATATTAAGAAAATCAGTGTTGCCACCGGTATTGAGCTGGTATGTACGTTCCAGCTTGACACCTCGCTTTTTGAACAGATCGGTTAGAACGCGGTGAATTATGGTAGCACCCACCTGGGACTTGATGTCGTCACCGATGATGGGAATATTTTTTTCCTGGAAGCGTTTCGCCCACTCTGGATCACTTGCGATGAACACCGGAATGTTATTGATAAGAGCAATCCCTGCATCCAGCGCACATTCAGCATAAAACCGCGTAGCCTCTTCGGAGCCCACAGGAAGATAGTTCAGGAGGATTTCAGCGCCGGATTCCTTGATCACCTTGACGACTTCTTCTTTAGTTGTTTCCGGTTTGTCGGTCAGGACGAAAGTGAATTTATCGTCATAATTTTTCATGTGGCCTGCAACACCGTCCAGAATTTTGCCCATCCGAACAGTAATTCCGGATCGAGGGAGATCCGGATAGATGGCCTTTGTGCAGTTAGGTTCGGCAAAGACAGCTTCATGCACATCCTTGCCAACCTTGCGTTTGTCAACATCGTATGCCGCAACGACCTCTATGTCTCCGGGCTTATATCCCTCAATTTCCCAATGCATCAGGCCGATAGCATCTTCTGGGCTTTTGCCACGATAATAGTGAATTCCCTGAATCAGGGAACTTGCGCAGTTACCAATTCCAACAATAACTATTTTGATCACAGCCTAGTCATCTCCTTACGTTGGTTTGAAAAGCAAGAGACGGTCTGCAAGTAGGTTTACAGTTCCAAATTGCCTAAATTTAATACCACTTTTCAGCTATAAATAAAAGTACTGGTTATGATCTGGGCTGATTTTTTTTATGATGGAATATTTTCAGACTTTGTAAATGTGCTTGCAAAGGGTGTGAGCCATGTTTATGTTACACATGTTACAGGAGTCGTTTTAAAAATATCCTTCCTTGGGGCATCTCCGTTGGGGACTATATGTCATCTATAATAAGTTCGTTTGCACTCCTTACCATAGCTGGAGCCTTTGTGTTTCTTGTAATTTATCTTGTCAGGTTGTCAAAGAGTGTCCAGGGCACGCTGGAGAGCTTAGACGAGGCCTTATTCAAAAGCCAGGCTGCTATTGACGACACATTAGCTCAGTTTAATCCTGTAGTTTCTAAACTGTCAGAACTGGAGGATACGGCTCAGGCTACATTGAGCGAGATAAATCAGCGTCTGGCCCTGATAGAGAATGAGTTAACGCCTCTTCTTGTAGAACTTAAGGATACTGCCAAGGCCTATCAGGACCTTGGAAGGACTTTCGAGAAGGATCTTCCCCCGATTTTGGATAATGTTCATCAAATTACCGGGGATATCCAGGATTTGACCGGTGATATTAAGGTCAAGGTTCAGCAGACACAGGATTTTTTTGAGGCCGCACGCGAGACAGGCGAGACCGTCCGGGTTGCAACAGACATTGCCAGGTCGGGTCTTTCCGGGTTAGCTGTGCAGGTAGCAAGTATAGCCACAGGTATCAAGACGTCTTTGGAGTTTCTTTCTGAGAACCTTAGATTTAAAGGAGGTAGCAAGAAATGAGCAATAGTGAAGGTCACTATTCCGCAGGTTGTGTGGCCATAGCATTCTTACTGGGAGGTGCCGTCGGGGCCGGTTTGGCCACGTTACTTACTCCTAAAACAGGTCCTGAAGTTAGAGGTCGGATAAGGGAGCAGGCCTATGCGGCCCGTGGTGAGGCCCATAGGGTAGCGGACGAGGTCCGTGACAAAGCCGGTGATCTCCTTGATAAGAGCAAGGAGATGATCGATCAAAAAAAGGCTGTTTTGGAATCCGCTTATGAAGCAGGTAAAGATGCCATGGCGCGGGAGAAAGAACGCCTCGTTGCCCACATGAAGCATGAAAAGGGTGAAGGGGGTGAAGAAACATCCTCAGAGAAGGAAGAGGCTTAAGACTTATACCTAAATTGAGCGATTAGCTGTTAGCCATTAGCGTTTAGCTTTAAAAAATGGTTCATCACGGATTAGTATGATAATCCGTGACGAACAGCTATTCTCTACATCCCCACACCCTTTGCCCATCCAAGCTTTTCCCTTAAAATTGTGAAGTAGTCCCTGAGCGGGGACTTTATGAGTTTCAGGTGTCCCTTGGCCTTTTGCATCTCAACCCAGTCCCCTTC
>JAYEMY010000180.1:5776-11908 GCA_034718455.1 Thermodesulfobacteriota bacterium | reverse complement strand
CACTCCCTGGCAGCCGACAGGCTTTTGCAGGGTTTCAACCGCGGACAAGGTTGCACCAAAAGGCGTATTCTCAACGGATTGTGCTTTGAAACCCGAAAAAGGCTGTTGGCTGTCAGGGGGGGGAAGTAAATGATTACGAAAGGACATTGCGGGACATGTTAGAAGTGCTGAGACCTGCTGTTTCTGTATTACCTGAATTGGATGACGTAAAAATCAGGGGCATATCCGCAGACTCCAGACAGGTAAAGCAGGGATACATATTTGTGGCAATTCCCGGCACGGAACTTGATGGAAGACAATTTATCAATGATGCCGTGGAGAGAGGAGCCTCTGCCCTGTTAATGTCCAACCAAGATATCCATCGTTACCTCAAGACTGTTCCTGGAGCACTTCCTGTTATAGGAGTGGACGATCCAAGGCTTTCAGCCGGTCTTCTGGCGAGTGCCTTTTATGGAAATCCCAGTGAAAAAATGGCACTTATAGCCATTACAGGCACTAATGGTAAGACTACGACCACATACCTCCTGGAGGGCATTTTCAGCAAAGCCGGGCTGAATCCCGGTGTAATCGGGACTGTAAACCAGAGACATCGTGGCATAGAGGTACCTTCTGAACTCACTACCCCAGATGCCATAAAATTGCAGGAGATTCTGGCAGGCATGTCGGAGCAAGGGGCAAAAGCAGTGGCCTTAGAGGTATCTTCCCATGCCCTTGACCAGCAGAGGATCTCAGGGTGCGGTTTCGCTGCGTCCGTTTTTACCAATCTGAGCCGCGATCACCTGGATTACCATCAAGACATGGAACAATACTTCCAGACCAAGGTAAAATTGTTTTTGGAATATCCCTCTGATACGGCAATCATCAACATTGATGACTTGTATGGAAAGCGCCTGTGGGAAATAGTACAAAGAAAAAAAATCAGTTATGGTCTCAGTCCTGAGGCCGATGTAAGACCTGAGTTCCAGTCCATTAATATTGATGGAATAACAGGTAAACTTGCCACGCCCAAAGGCCCTGTTTCCATAAAATCCAGGCTTCTAGGTCTGCACAATCTATACAATATCCTTGCATCAGCAACGACTGCAATCGCCCTTGGGATAGATCCCGACCATATTCAGACCGGCATAGAATCAATAATGCGTATTCCGGGAAGACTCGATCCTGTGCATACCCCCCATGGAATAACCGCCTTTGTAGACTACGCCCACACACCTGACGCCCTTGAAAGTGTCCTGAACAGCCTTGTTCAATTAGGGCCCAAGCCTCTGATTTGCGTGATCGGCTGCGGAGGAGACAGAGACAGGGGCAAGCGTCCTCTCATGGCGCAGGCATCTGCTTCACTGGCAGATATTGTTGTGCTGACCTCGGACAATCCACGCGCTGAAGACCCTCTTGCCATACTTGATCAGATGTTGAACGGCATCAGAGACCTTCCTCCCCATCACCCTGCAAACAAAGCTGAAGTGAAGGTAATTCCAGACAGAAAAGACGCTATTTTATGGGCAGCAGAACAAGCGCGGCCCGGTGCCTGTCTGCTCGTGGCCGGGAAAGGCCACGAAACCTGCCAGATAATCGGCAATAAACGACTTGCCTTTGACGACAGGGAAATATTGAAGGAAGTTTTTGAGTCAGAAGTCAGAAGTCAGAAGTCAGAGGTCAGGGGCCAGAGGTCGGAAGTCGGAAGTCGGAAGTCGAAGTTAGAGAGTCTTGAGGATCGGGGGTTTCGATTAAAGGTTTCTCAGGTGGCAATGGCTATCGGAGCCACGGTCCTTTCGGGTGATCCGGACACGGCAATCTATGACATATCAACAGATTCCAGATCAGTAAGAAAAGGGAATATATTCTGGGCACTTTCAGGGGACCGTTTCAACGGTCATGATTTTGTCCTTGACGCTATAAAAAAAGGGGCCATCGGCGCAGTAGTCAGTTCGACCTTTGACTTTCGACATACGAATTTCGACCTTTGCCGGCGTCCAGTCCTGCTGCAAGTTCAAGATTCGTTAAAGGCCCTGGGAGATTTCGCAGCATGGTATAGGGAACACCTTGGAATCAAGGTGATCGGCATTACTGGCAGTTGCGGCAAGACCACTACAAAAGAATTGATTTTCTCCATCATGGGAAAAAAATGGAAAGTGGCTAAAACCCCGGGGAATTTTAACAACCTTATCGGACTCCCGCTCAGCCTGCTTTCAGCCAAATCCGATGATTCATGGGCAGTGCTGGAAATGGGAACAAACCAACCAGGAGAAATACCCCGGCTGTGTGAAATTGCTCAGCCACAAGTGGGCCTTATTACTACCATACAGCCTGCCCACCTTGTTGGCCTTGGGGATATAAAGCAAGTAGCCAGGGAAAAATGGGAACTCTGGCGAGCCCTTCCCGAGACAGGTGTGGCAGTGGTGAACCTTGACGATCCCCTGGTAATGGAAGGGACCAAGGATCTAACGTGTCAAATAGTAGGTTATTCCATGGAACATAAAGCTCCACCATCTTCAAATCACCAAATCACCAAATCACCAAATCACCAAATCACCTGCCTGTCCTGGACCCCTGGCGGGCATGGCACTCTGCTGGATCTGAATATTGCAGGAAGCAGGCTCTCTGTTGATCTTCCACTTATAGGAAGGGCGAATGTGCAAAATGCCGTTGCATCTGCAGCTATAGGCCATGCGGTAGGACTGACACCGGCCAGGATCAAGCAAGGGCTGGAGGAGGTAAAACCGATTTCAGGCCGCCTTTTTCTGAAAAATCTTGGACCTGAATGGAGATTGATAGACGATTCTTATAATGCAAATCCCGGCTCTATGAGAGCGGCTCTTGAGACTCTCGATCTTTGGGGCAAAGGCGAAAAAAAGATAGCAATCCTGGGAGACATGCTGGAACTCGGAGATGCGGCCTACGACTTCCATCAGGATATTGGACGACTTTCAGCCGATACAGGGGTTGATCTTCTGATCCTCGTAGGCGAATTTGCGGATGCTGTTTCCAAAACCGCCCAAAAAGCCGGTATTTCGCAAAAGGCTATTCATATCTTTCCCAACACGGAGGATTTGCTTTCCTGGATGGAATCGGCCACCCCTAGCTGCATGCCATCTCCGGCAACCATACTGGTAAAGGGATCAAGGGCCATAGGCCTTGAGAGAGCTGCGGATACCCTTGTCAGGCATCTTGGAGAGGGAGAGGGATAGGCCTTATGCTCTTGCATCTGCTATATCCCCTCCACGATATGTGGCCTGTATTCAATGTCTTTCGCTATATCACATTCAGGACAATATATGCGGCTGTTACCGCCCTCTCAATAATATTGTTTTTAGGGCCTTGGTTTATGAGACGCATGTGTGCAATGAAGATGGGCCAAGTCATCAGGGAGGACGGGCCGGCAAGGCATCATGCAAAAGCCGGAACACCAAGCATGGGCGGCATATTAATAGTTGTTTCCATCCTGGTCGCCACACTCCTGTGGGCCGACCTAAAGAATCTTTACGTGTGGATAAGCATTCTAATCCTTGTCGCTTATGGCACAATAGGCCTTGCGGACGACCTGCTGAAGATCAGAAAACAGAACAGCACAGGCCTGTCCGGCAGATGGAAGCTCGTCTGGCAGACAGTCTTTGTACTTTTAGCCGCAGGGATAATTGCCGTACATGGTAAGTGGGATACCCATCTTAGTATCCCGTTTTTTAAGAACTTTCAGCCTGATCTTGGAATTATGTACGGTCTTTTTGCCCTGCTTGTGGTCGTTGGGACCTCCAATGCCGTTAATCTGACCGACGGTCTGGACGGACTTGCTGCCGGCCCTTTCATAATAGCCGCAGCAGTCTACACCCTGTTTACATATCTAGCCGGCCACTCGACTCTTGCCCAATATCTCCAGATTCCTTCGGTCCCCGGCGCAGGAGAGCTTGCAGTGTTTTGTGGCGCAATGGTAGGGGCAGGTTTGGGTTTCCTCTGGTATAATACCTATCCTGCAGAGATCTTCATGGGAGATGTAGGTTCCCTTGCCGCAGGCGGTGCCCTGGGAACAGTAGCCGTTCTCTCAAAGCAGGAAATGCTGCTTGTAATTGTAGGTGGAGTCTTCGTAGTTGAGGCATTATCCGTAATTCTTCAGGTTTTTTACTTCAAAACAACAGGAGGCAGGAGGATCTTCCGCATGGCTCCCATCCATCACCATTTCGAGCTTAAGGGATGGAAAGAGCCAAAGGTCATTGTGAGATTCTGGATAATTTCTATATTGCTGGGGCTGGTAGCAATCAGCACGCTCAAGCTAAGATAGGGAAGAAATTTAGTGATTTAGTGATTTAGTGATTTAGTGATTTAGTGATTGAAGTGTTTGTATTTGTCCGTGTGTGTCTGTGGCTAATGAATTAGTGATTTGGTGATTGAGTGGAACTGAAGGACAAAAAAGTAACAATACTGGGCATGGGGGTATCCGGGCGGGCAGTTGCCGGGTGGATCGTCTCTCAAGGGGCACAAGTCATATGCAGTGACTTGAATCCCCTGAATAAGTGGCCTAAGGGCCTGGCAGGCTGGTGTGATAAAAATGGCGTTGGAGTAGAGACAAAAAAACATAAGGTAGAGACCTGCGTTTCATCCGACCTGATAGTGGTCAGCCCTGGTGTTCCACCTGGAATTCCTGCCCTTGAGGCGGCACGCAGGGCCAATATCCCTGTGGTTGGAGAACTGGCCCTTGCGGCATCCTTCTGGAAAGGACATCTAATCGGTATCACCGGCACAAACGGAAAAACCACTACTACTATGCTTGTAGATGAAATGCTAAAAAAGGCCGATGTGCCTCATGTAAGGGCTGGGAACATTGGAACACCATTATCCGCACTCATTGAAGAACATACTGAGGAAACTATCGCGGTCCTGGAGATTAGCAGCTTCCAGTTGGATTACTTCCCAAGGACCAAGTACTTTCCTTTCACTCCTCCAAGGTTCAAGACAACAGCGTGGCTCAATCTTGCGCCGGACCACCTTGATCGCTACCAGGACATCAAGAGCTACGGAGAGAGCAAGGCAGTAATCTATGACTTCCAAAGGCCTGAGGATTGGGCCATTCGCAACATGGAAGACAAGGGACTGGAAACATGGAAGAACAGAGGACGTGCCAGAAGGCTCTACTTCGGGATGCTTCGCCCCGGAGTTCCCGGAGCCGGGCTGGACACCTCTTTGAAAAAAATCAACGTCATGTGGCCTGACAATAAATGTGAGGAATATGACTTGGAAAGCTGGTCCCCAAGGGGTCGACATAATATTGAAAACCTGGCTTGCGCCATACTTATTTCACGCCTGGCAGGTGCAGGTGCAAGTGCCGTACAGTCTGTTATCCAAAGCTTCAAAGCGGCACATCACAGACTTCAATGGATAGTCCAAAATGCGGGTATTGACTATTATGACGACTCCAAGGCCACCAATGTCGCATCTGTACTTCGCGCACTGGAATCCATAGATCAGCCGATAGTGCTCATTGTGGGCGGCCGCGGCAAGGGTGAAGATTATGCTTCCCTGGCCGAGGCCACAAAAAGAGTGCGTATTCGTGGTGCGATTGTTATAGGCGAAGAGGCCAAGGCGTTTGAAAAAGTCCTAAGTAAGGTAATGCCGGTTATCCCTGTGCGTGGAACAAAAAACGGCAAAAAGACTGTGAAAAAAGCCGTAATGGAAGCAACGTTACTGGCTGAGCCCGGTGATGCCATCCTCCTTTCCCCTGCCTGCTCCAGCTTTGATATGTTCAAGAACTATGAAGAACGTGGCATGGCATTTCAGGAAGCAGCCAGGGAATTGGGTGATTTGGTGATTTGGTGATTTAGTGATTTTAGTGATTTAGTGATTTTAGAGAAGGGAATTTATTTAAAAATATATATGCAGGCAGATTGTGAACTTAGCGCCCTCCGGGCGGACTTAGCAATGGAAATTTCTATACTGTGAACTTGACTATAAACCGAGAAATATATATGCACAAAACAATCACTAAATCACTAAATCACCAAATCACTAAATCCTCCAATCACCAAATCACTAAATTGGTGCTGGCTGGTGGTGGCACAGGTGGACATGTGTTTCCCGGAATAGCTGTAGCTGAGGCCATGGAGTCCCATGGCCGTATAGATGTTATGTGGATAGGCACAGGCC
>JAYEMY010000180.1:0-5676 GCA_034718455.1 Thermodesulfobacteriota bacterium | reverse complement strand
AATCACCAAATCACTAAATTGGTGCTGGCTGGTGGTGGCACAGGTGGACATGTGTTTCCCGGAATAGCTGTAGCTGAGGCCATGGAGTCCCATGGCCGTATAGATGTTATGTGGATAGGCACAGGCCGCCCGGTGGAAAAAAAAGCGCTTTCAGGGCGTAAATGGGATTACCGAATTCTGAACACAAGGCCTCTCAAGGGCTCGGGCATTGCGGGAACCATACGCTCTCTGGCCGGACTTCCTTTCTCCACGATCAGGGCCTGTTCATGGCTCAAATCATTCAGGCCTGATTTGGTACTGGGTGTCGGGGGATATGTCTCCGGGCCTGTGCTTCTTGCAGCGCGAATATTGCGGATACCTGCTGCCCTCCATGAGCAAAACCTTATCCCAGGGCTCACAAATCGTTTGGCTTCCAGATTCGCAAAGATAGTGTTTGTGAGTTTTAAAGAAACTGTTAAATACTTTCCAAAAAACAGGGTAATTTTTACTGGAAATCCCATACGGAAAAATATTATTCAATCACGAAATCACCAAATCACTCAATCACTCAATCACTCAATCACCAAATCACTCAATCACTCAATCACCAAATCACTCAATCTTCTGGTCCTGGGAGGCAGTCAGGGTGCCAGATGCCTGAACCGGCTTGCCGGTTCAGCCATACAGGTTTTGTGGCAATCCGGTTTTCATCTGGAAATTATTCACCAAACAGGCAAGCTGGATGAGTCACATGTTGAAAAATTTTATAAGGATGCAAACATTCCGGCCAAAGTGACCCCATTTATCTCTAACATTGGAGAATCCTATTCCTGGGCAGACTTGGTTATCTGCCGGGCCGGAGCAGGTACTTTGGCTGAACTCACAACCATGGGAAAGCCCTCGATACTCATTCCCTATCCCTGGGCAACCGACAGCCATCAGGATGCCAACGCCGGAAAACTGACTGAGGCCGGAGCGGCCAAATACTTCCTGGAAGAAGAAATCGGTGCTATAAAACTGGCGGGAGAGATACAGGCTTTGCTGGAGGATCCCCAAAAGCTCATCAATATGGGAAAAAATGCTCGAAAACTTGGGAAACCCACGGCAGCTACAGAGATAGCCTCTACACTGATAGAGATGGCCGGACATACTTTTTTATATTCTGAAACAGAAACTAATTCATTGAAAGGTTCTACAGTACGTAATCATGTATAAAAAACAACATATGCATTTTATAGGAATCGGCGGAATCGGCATGAGCGGCCTTGCAAAGGTCCTTCTTGATCTTGGATATAGAGTCACGGGTTCTGATTTGCGTGAGACTGAAATCACCAGGTCCCTCAAAAAATTGGGGGGTACAATTTACAGAGGGCATGCTCCTGAAAATATTCAGGGTGCCGATGTGGTGGTGATTTCCTCTGCTGTCAGGGAAAACAATCCTGAGGTTCAGGAGGCTTATTCCACCCAAATTCCGGTCATACCAAGGGCGGAAATGCTTGCGGAATTGATGCGGCTTAAAAAATTCGGAATAGCAGTGGCTGGGGCCCATGGAAAGACTAGTACGACTTCTATGATTTCTTCTGTGCTTCGCACCGGTGGCCTTGATCCAACGGTCATCATAGGCGGAAAGGTGAATGGTCTGGGAAGCAATGCCTGTTGGGGACATGGTGAATTCCTGATAGCAGAGGCTGATGAGAGTGACGGAAGCTTCCTGCGGCTTACACCAAGCATAGCTGTAGTAACCAATATAGATAGGGAACACCTGGACTATTATTCAGACCTAAATGCCATAATCCGATGTTTTCTGGACTTCATAGACAAAGTCCCTTTCTATGGTCTTGCCATACTTTGCGGAGATGACCCTCACCTCAGAGCAATGCTCCCGGCAGTAAAAAAACGGGTAATGACGTATGGGACAGGACCTGAGTCTGATCTGCAGGCCAGAGATATTACCTTTGAAGGTCTGGGAGTATCCTTCAATGCCTGGTGGCAAAACTCTGAACTCGGCGAGATACGACTCAAGGTCCCCGGGCTGCACCACGTAAGGAATTCCCTGGCTGCAATGGCCCTGGGACTTGAACTTGAGATACCTTTTCATAAAATCCAGGCCGGTCTTATTTCATATGAAGGCGTAGGCAGACGATTTGAGATATTGGGTGAGACAGAGGGAGTTACGGCAGTAGATGACTACGCACACCATCCTACTGAGATACGGGCCACCCTATCGGCTGCCAGGGCATGTTGGCCTGAACGCCGGCTCGTGGTTCTTTTTGAACCCCATCGGTACAGCAGAACACAGACATTAATGGACGATTTCACCACGGCCTTCGGGGAAGCTGATGAACTATGGCTGACGGAAATCTATCCAGCCAGTGAAATTCCTATAGTAGGAGTCAGCGGAAAACGTCTGGCAAGAAACATCAGGGATAAACGTGGTGGACCTGTGCACTATGTAGAGGCCTGCGGGGACCTTCCCCAGGCAATTGCACCAAGCCTGCAGGAGGGTGACGTGGTCATGACTCTTGGGGCCGGTGCCATAGGAGGTATAGGACCAAAGATTTTGGATATGCTTAAGATAAAGGAATCAGCGCTTGCTCTATAAGGATCTAAAAAAGATAGAAGAACTTCAGGTGCGCAAAAATGTTTCGCTTTTACCGCTAACAAGCTTTCGCATAGGCGGACCTGCGCATCTATTCCTGGTTCCACGGACTTTAAAGGCCCTTGAACAGACCATTTCTTATCTCGGTAATCGTTCTATATCCTATAAGGTGCTGGGCCAGGGAAGCAACCTATTGATCAACGATAAAGGCGTAAAGCTGGTCATGACCTTGGCAGCCCTGCAGCGTATCCATTCCACTCCCGGCCATTCTTTTAAAACAGTATCCGTAGAGGCGGGATGCAGGTTAAAGTCCCTTATTTCCTGGTCCACACGCAACGGTCTGTGTGGCCTTGAGAATCTTTCCGGCATTCCGGCCAGTGTAGGTGGGGCTATATCCATGAACGCAGGAACTAATAAGTGTTCCATGGCGGGAGCAATAGACGCTGTACAATTTACAGGCCCGGACGGGAGTTGCTGGTCCAGGAAAAATCAATTGCAGTTTGATTACAGGTCTTTCAGACTGCCGGACAAGGCCCTTATCTCTGCTGCAAGAATTCAACTTGGCAAAAGCAGCCCTGATCAGATCATACGCAACGTAAGAAAAGTGATGCGCAAACGGAGAACCACCCAGCCTATAGAAAAACCAAGCGCAGGGTGCATTTTTAGAAATCCCCCGGGAGATTCAGCAGGAAAGCTCATAGACCAATGTGGAATCAAAGGTCTTAGAATCGGGGATGCCGAGGTATCCAAAAAGCACGCGAACTTTATTGTAAACCGTGGGAAAGCCAGTGCCGTACAGGTAATGGACTTGATGGAAATCATTAGAGAGCGTGTAAAAAAAGAGGCTGATGTAGAATTTGTCCCGGAAGTATCTATTTGGGGTATGGAAACATGAAAATCAGAAGGCCGTCTTCAGAATTCAGGTCTTCAGCACGTAGCTCCGGCTCGCGGACCAAGTCTGTCAAACCGGTGTTTTCCGTATCGTGGTTTATCAATTCTAAAATATTGGTCGGCATAGCCGTAATTTGCATTGTGCTTACAGGGTTTTTTATGTGTCGGCACTGGGCATGTCAATCTGATCTTTTCAGGGTCTGTCAGGTCCTGGTGAAAGGCTGCGATCGCGTCACGGAAGAGAAGGTTTTGCAACTGAGCAATGTAACCGCCCAGGACAATCTTTTATCTCTCGATCTTAAATCAATTGCAACGTCCATAGAGGCGCATCCTTGGGTCCATATGGTTGAAGTTAAGAAAAAATTGCCGGATCACCTAATGATTACGATCAAAGAACATACTCCGGTAGCCCTGTTGAATTCTGACAAAATGTATTTGCTTGATAAACAGGGCAAAATTATCGATGAACTTTCAACAAAAGACCCGGTCTCTCTTCCCATCATTACCGGGATCGACCCTAAAAACATAAAAAATCACCAAATCACCAAATCACCAAATCACCAAATCCAAAAAGCTCTGGAATTAATATCCATGGCAAGCAAAGGCACAAGGACTCTGGGTGTAAACAATATTAGCCAAATAGACACAGCTAAAAAAGATACCCTAATACTCTATACATCTGACAGCGGTATTCCTTTTCACTTTGATACTGAAAATCTCAGAGTTCAGTTCAGTGAAGCGGAAAAAGTCCTGTATCAACTCTATCGTTCAGGAATATATAAGAAAGCAGTTAAGGTTGATTTGGATTACGGCCCCGGTCAGGCCCTGGTCAGTCTGAAACATTAGGAGGTAACCGTTCACACTCCCTGGTAGCCGACAGGCTTTTGCAGGGTTTCAACCGCAGACAAGGTTACACCAAAAGGCGTATTTTCAATGGATTGTGCTTTGAAACCCGAAAAAGGCTGTTGGTTGTCAGGAGGGGAAATGAATGAAACCTTAGGAGAGAAAATGGTGGAGAGACCCGGTAACATGATTGTCGGCCTAGACATCGGAACTACTAAAATATGTGCGGTAGTGGGTGAAATCAGCGAAAAGGGCGCTGAGATTATAGGCGTGGGGACTTATCCTTCTATAGGTCTCCGGAAGGGAGTGGTTGTCAATATAGACAACACGGTCGATTCCATACAGAGATCTATAGAAGAAGCCGAACTCATGGCCGGGTGTGAAATCGGCTCAGTGTTCATTGGTATTGCCGGTAGCCATATAAAGGGATTCAACAGCCATGGGGTAATAGCTGTAAAGGGCCAGGAGGTCTCCCAGGAGGACGTTGACAGAGTCATAGATGCGGCAAGGGCGGTAGCCATACCCCTTGACAGGGAGGTCATACATATTTTGCCACAAGAGTATATTGTGGATGAGCAGGGAGGGATCCTGGACCCTGTCGGGATAACCGGGGTAAGGCTGGAAGCCAAAGTACATATAGTGACAGGAGCGGTTACGGCTGCACAGAACCTTATCAAATGCGCAAACCGGGCAGGGCTTGACGTAGTGGACATAGTTTTTCAGCCCCTTGCCTCAGCCGAAGCAGTCTTAATCCAGGAGGAAAAGGACCTAGGGGTGGCCCTTGTGGACTTTGGGGGTGGTACTACGGATCTTGCTCTATTTACTGAAAGTGCCATCAAGCACACAGCCGTGCTGGGACTTGGCGGCAACAACCTCACTAATGACATAGCAGTCGGGTTAAGGACACCCGGTAAAGAGGCTGAACAAATAAAGATAGACCACGGTAGCTGCCTCAACTCTTTGGTAGATAAAGATCAGATGATAGAAGTCCCCAGTGTAGGAGGGCGCAAATCCAGGCTTTTGTCCAGGCACATCCTGTCTGAAATACTTGAGCCCAGAATGGAGGAGATCTTTGCCTTGGTTGACCAGGAAATAGATCGGACAGGACTTAAAGAACTGCTGGCTTCAGGGGTGGTTATAACCGGAGGCTCCGCCCTCCTGCCTGGAATCGCCGAGATTGCGGATCAGGTATTCCAGTTGCCGGCAAGAATCGGCTATCCACAGCGGATTTCCGGCTTGGTGGACGTGGTCAACGGACCCATGTTCGCCACTGCTGTAGGCCTTGTGCTCTATGGCATGGAACATCAGCCCCAACAGAAATTCCGGATAAGAGACGGGAATATATTCAACAGGGTAACCCTTCG
>JAYEMY010000179.1:0-3028 GCA_034718455.1 Thermodesulfobacteriota bacterium | reverse complement strand
GCAGCCGATGGGCTTTTGCAGGGTTTCAACTGCGGACAAGGTTGCACCAAAATGCGTATTCTCAACGGATTGTGCTTTGAAACCTGCAAAAGGCTGTTGGCTGTCAGGGGGGGAAGTGAATGATTACGTTCTTCCATAGTTCTTTCTGCTTCAAATAAAGCCTGTTTTGAAGAACGATTTCCTGTATCATCTGATTGGGGTCAAGTCTTTTATCTCATATTCAGTATCTTGAGAGTCCATCATGGTCCCTGCCCCCAATAGGCTCGCATCGGTCGTTATCCTCATGTCTTCAAGGTGTCTGCGGTCCCTTGGACTCCCAATTTTACCTGGGGTTATCCTGCCGCAAGCAGTGGTTATACAGATGAGGAATACCTTCAATGGTCAGTTTCGTCTTCGAGCATTCTTAACGCCAAAGCAGATAATTCCCTGGATGACTCATTGTCATCCTTTAGATATGGCCGGATGTACTTAGCTGCCTCCAATTCTATCATCATCTCGGGATATACCTGAGCCAGACGCCCTATGCCCCACAATGCCCCTCTCCTGAGTGGTTCGTATTCCAGGAAGTTCCCGTCTTCCCTGATGTAGGAAAGCAGAATGCGAACATATTCTTCGGCAAGGCGGGGATGGCAGGCCATGGCCTCTGCCATTGCCTCAGGGGATCCCCATCCTATACCGCCTGACTCGTCATTCAAAGTCCACATAAGACGGCGCATAACAACCCGCGCCGCCTCCATGTCTTCATTGGCCAGATCCGCTACGACTTGACCAAAGGCACTAATTGCCTTCGACCTGAGTTCGGTGTCACTATCATAAAAAACTGAAATGAGCGGGTTGATGGCCTTACGGGGGGAAATTTTTCTCAGCTCCATGAGGACCTGTTCAAAATCTTCTGAGCCCAGAAGTTCGCGGACCTTGCGGCGAAGGATCCTAGGACTCTCCTTTTCCATGTCTTCGGCAATATCACGTCCCATGTCCATATTCTCCATGTGCTTCTTACTCCACCAAATCACCCAATCACTAAATCACCAAATTCATTAGCTGCCTGGCCTATTCTTTTTCCCATGTCCACACATTCCTTCAGGTGATCGTGGGTCGGGACATACTTCACCCGTATACCGGGTTCAATAATATCGAATTTCATCTCTTCCATATACTTGTTCATGAGTTTTACGGCCTCACCGCTCCATCCGTAAGATCCGAAGGCTGCGCCGATTTTGTTCCTGGGTTTCAGACCTTTCATGTAGGAGAGCAAACCTGCCATTCGCGGAAGCACCCCGTTATTCAGTGTTGGAGAACCAAATACCAGTGCCCCGGCATCCAGCGCCTCGGCAATAATGTCACTGCGATGGTTGGCCTTGAGATTCATGAGCTTTACACTTACCCCCTCCTGTTCAATACCATCTGCTATTGCCTTGGCCATGATCTCCGTGCTGTGCCACATGGTGTCATAGATCACAAGGGCCTTTTTCCTGGTTTTATGATGGGCCCAGTCTCCATAGGCATTAAGGATGTCCTTTACATGAGAACGCCAGATGAGCCCATGGTCAGGGGCAATCATGTCGATCTCAATGCCGAGTTCTTTGACTCTTTCCAAGAGCTTCCTTACCAATGGAGAAAAGAGCAGGAGTATGTTGGCATAATACTTTTCCGCATGCGACATTAGCTCGGGAAAATCTACTTCATCGTCAAATCTCTCACTGGTGGCCCAATGCTGACCAAATCCGTCGCTGGATATGAGCAGTTTTTCCTCAGGAACATACGAGAACATACTGTCCGGCCAGTGAAGCATCCTGGTCTCAATAAACTGTACGGATCTCTTGCCCAGATTCAGGGTATGACCCGGACCTACTACTTCATAGGGCCAATCCTCCCTGTGAAAATGCTGCAAAAGCGCTTTTTTGCCCATTGAAGAACAAATCAGCTTTTCCGGTTTTACGAGTTTCATGACTTCAGGCAATGAGCCAGTATGATCCATCTCCACGTGATTTACGATTATGTAATCAATTTTTGATGGATCAATTATGGTCTTTATATGGTGAAGCAGGTCACCCTTGAATTCTCTCTTGACAGTATCAAAAAGAGTGATCTTGTCATCCATGATCAAAAAAGAGTTGTAAGTTGAGCCTTTGTAGGTTGAATAGCCGTGGAAGTCCCGGACGTTCCAGTCCACAGCCCCTACCCAGTATATGTCCTTTTTTATTTCACAGACCTTCATGCTATCTTCCTTTATACCTAAATTGAGCGTTTAGCTGTTAGCCATTAGCGTTTAGCTTTGAAAAATGGTTCATCACGGATTAGTGTGGTAATCCGTGATGAACAGCTATTAGCATTTAGCTTTTAGGTGTTAGTAACCTAGAAAACGGCTAACTGCACAGATATAAATTATTCCGGTTCGAACTGTTCCTTTAAGGCGCCACATACCGGACATACCCAATCGTCAGGCACTTCCTCAGACGAGTTCTTTGATCTCACCCAGATCCTTGGTCATCATGGCCCAGCCGTACCAGTAGGCATAGTCCGGATTGACATGGAAATTGCCCTGATAGATCCGCATCCTGTGCTTCATGATACATCAGCCCTGTTTGAGCAGGTCTTCGAAAATACACCTTCCTCTCTCTATACAGCTAAGGAACGTACAATTTATTTATCTCCCGTTCCTAAAAGGCCAGATCGGTTTTCCACACCTCCCAGACCTTACCCACCAGATCAGGGCCTGGTTTGAGGGTAGGCCTTCCGGGCTGCCAGCCCGATGGAGTAGCCTCTGCACCCTTTGTCTTTCTGACCAGTTGAAATGCCTGGATCTGTCGAAGCAACTCGCTCACATTGCGGCCTACTGGCGGGATCAGTATCTCAATGGCCTGAATGATCCCGTCCGGGTCAATAATAAACCGACCGCGCACATCCACGCCACTGCCCTCGTCATAGACACCGTAGATCGAACCAATCTTGCCCGCGCCGTCAGATACCATAGGAAAGGGGACACCTCCATCGACCATTCGGGAAAGTTCTTCCTCTTGCCAGACCT
>JAYEMY010000178.1:0-3039 GCA_034718455.1 Thermodesulfobacteriota bacterium | reverse complement strand
AAAACTTTGGCACAGCATTTACCCTGCTCTTCTGACGACCAGTTCCAGAAAGTCCCACCACTAGAGAAAATTGGATCAATATGTATGATGTCGCTATCCTTGTCTGTATTTGATTTTTTTATTTCATATATTTCCTTTAGCTCTGCAACCGCAGGAAGTCTCCAGTCACCATATCCGCCAGTGCTCAAATTATTAACGTATGATCTCGATTGTTCCCAATTCAAATATCTGCCAAGGTGAACGTAACTATCCTCACGGGTCCACATGAGACCGGTTTTTGTGTCTGTAACAGTGCCGTTTCTATGATCTACAAATCTGCCATCAGAAGAAATTATTGGTTGCCTAAGCTTCGTAAAGAACTTCCTTTCTACTGATGGTTTAACTGTAATTATTTTGCTTTCTGTCTCAAATCCTTTTTTAATTAATTTAACACTTATATTACCCTTCCTTATATTATCAAGACGTAAGGGTGTGACGCCTTTTTCTTTTCCATCAACAAATACCGTTGCCCCACCAGGTAAACTCTTCACCACAAGACTACCGCATAGACTCTCCAGATGAACATCAATCTCCGTCTTTTTCGATGCAGTTATATCGACCTTTTTCTCCACTACAGAAAAACAATTTTGGGAAACTTTTACTACGTGCAATCCTTTTTCAACATTTTCTAAATTTAACGGTGTGACGCCTTTTTCTTTTCCATCAACAAATACCGTTGCCCCACCAGGTAAACCCTTCACCACAAGACTTCCACACAGACTTGCCAGATGAACCTCAACTGTTGTCTCGCCAAGTGAAGGTTTTACGACCACATTACGTTTATCAGTACTATAATAGTCCTTTTTTATTTCTAAGTTAATAGTGCCTTTTTTCACCTTATCCAGACGAAACGGGGTCACGCCTTTCATCTGTCCATCCAAATATACATTCGCACCTTCGGGATCACTTTTAACCGTCAATCCCCCAAAAAATTTAGGAACAAGTTCTGCAATAATTTCCTCAGTCTTTCCAAATTGCATTTCGATGATTTGTTCAAAATCATTATGGTCTTTTTGTGTAACCTTAATTATATGCTTTCCGCCCACCCACATCCTAATATTCAGGGGGGTCTCTCCTACATGATTTTCATCTAAAAAAACGGCCAGTGCACTTGGCTCGCTCATAACTTTCAGGCCAGGTTTCAAGAAAATAAAAAGACCTGCTGCCAAGAGGCAAAAAAGTATAAGGATTGCTATCAGCCCGACTTTGAGCAGACTCCCCCCTTTATCTTTTCCTCGTGCTTTTTCCTTGTCGTCAACCTGAACATCTTCAGGGACATCAGGTTTATCTCCAGCATCCCCTTTTTTTGCCTCAGGGGTTTCAACCGCAGCCCCAACATCCTCCTGAACAGGAATCTTCTTATCAGAAGCCTCATCAGATTCAGATACACTGACCTCCTCATCTGCTTCTACATAGATTTCTTCTTCGCTCTCAACCTGAAGAACCTCGGAGATATCAGATGCGTCTTTAACCTCATCTTCTTTGACCTCCAGGGGTTCAGCCATATCCTCCATCTCCAGAAAAATCTCCTCAACAGGGGCCTCCTCGGGTTTGGATACACTGACCCCCTCATCTGCTTCTACATGGATTTCTTCTTCGCTCTCAACCTGAAGAATCTCGGAGATATCAGATGCGTCTTCAACCTCATCTTCTTTGACCTCCAGAGGTTCAGACATATCCTCTATCTCCAGAAGAATCTCCTCAACAGGGACCTTCTCAGGTTCGGATACACTGACCTCCTCATCTAAAATCTCTTCTTTCTTCTCTCCGCCCGATATGAATTCGTCACTCGTTAGCTTTAACTCCTTAAATGCCTCTATCGCTGACAGTCGATCAGTCACATTTGGAGATATGGCCAACACTATGGTATCCAGAAAATTCTCACTGTAACCCCGATCTCCGGCTTGCTTTAATGGCTTCAGAATTGGATCCGGCTCGTCATTTGCTGATAATTGAACCCGGATTTGAATTTCGGAGGGTTCATGTCCTGTCACACATTCATAAACTACAGCACCGAGCTGATAAAGATCGGTCCATAACCCACCTTCCCCTTCATCAGCAAACAAGTCATCGGATGAATAACCGGAAGGTGAAAGCGTATTTCCATTTTTGGATTCGCTGTTGGGGGCATAACATACGGCCCCGAAGTCGATGAGCATGGCAGGGCCGTCTTCTTTCAAAAAAATCGTGTCCGGCCTAATATCTCTATGATAAATTCCCTTTCCATGCACGGCTTCTAAGCTGTCAAGAATATCTCTCAACCAGAGCTTGATCCGGTCTTCCGGCATAGTGTTGTCCTGCCCAATCCGGTCAAGTTGTTTTCGGAGAGTCACACCGTCCTCATGTGACATGACTATATATGCGGTCCCATTAGTCCTAAAACACCTTAATACCCGCACAATATGTGGATTACTGAACTTGGAGAGAGCTTCTGCTTCCTCCATGAAGTATTTGAGTCCCTTCTGAAAAACATCCTCATCGGAAGAAAATTTGGCAATTATCTCATCGTCCGATTTTCTGATTACTAAATCCTGGGGCAGGAACTCTTTAATGACCACAAGTTGGTCAAATTTAATATTAGAGGCCCTGTAGGTAATACTGAAGTGATCATATCGCAGGATTTCCTCTATCCGGTACTGTTCAAGTACAGACCAAGGAACTAAAGCATATTCTTGTATCACATCGTTGTAGTCAGTCACTGTTTTAATCCTATCTAAGTTGAGCGATCAGCTGTTAGCCATTAGCTGTCTAGCTTTGAAGAATCAAAGCATTACGTTAATTAGAAATAACACCCAACTGATTAGCCTCTTTCACCCACTGCGTGAAAGATAACATTCGTCCTTATTGACGCGTCATCATTTTGCTAACAAGCCGGTTAGGGATCTTCAACCGGGAACCGGGAACGTTGAACCGCTTAACCCAGGTTTCATATAGGCTATTTATGTTCTTAAATAATGTTTCGGCATAAATCAGGGTAATATTGATTCATTGCAACGATTA
>JAYEMY010000177.1:0-3056 GCA_034718455.1 Thermodesulfobacteriota bacterium | reverse complement strand
CTCCTCGCGCCTTGAATACAACAAAAAATCCTGTTAATTTTTGTTCAACTTATTTATCTCCCGTTCCTAAGGGCGAAGAAGAGGAAAAGTTGACAGACATATCTTATGACACGGCAAATATCATTGCAAGTCCTGGATCCGCTTCCAATGCCTACATACTCAAACTTTGCGATTTTGCAAGAGGCGCTATTGACTTATTTTATGCAATCCCTTATGAGTGACACATTAAATTGTTTGTAACCGTCGAGCAATCATCAATCCAATAGGGAGATCAAATGTCCAGGCACAAAAAGATCGAAAGGCATAGAGAAATCGAAAGAAGACGTAAAAGACGTGAAAAACGACGTAAGTTGCGGGCTAAAGGACTACTGCCTCCATCTGATTCGTAATATCCCTACCCTACTCAAGCACAATATTGAAAATAAACATATTTCGGCATCCTTCATAGCAAGCCAAATGACAATAAGCGATAAATTGACGGAAAAAAGTTGTGGCATATTCCAGAAGAAAATCCCGAAGCTTAGCCGTTAGCTTTTAGCTTAACAGTCCGTTTTTATACAATGTTTTTACCTAATGGCTAATGGCTAACAGCTAATGGCTAACAGCAGGGAGTTAAGCTCGATTGATCATGGCTGCAAAGGCCCCAGCGCCAAAGCCGTTGTCTATGTTTACTACTGCAACCCCTGTGGCACAGGAATTAAGCATGGTAAGCAACGGGGCAAGCCCCTGGAAGTTGGCTCCATAGCCCGTACTGGAAGGAACTGCCACCACTGGAGCATTGACAATACCTCCAAGGATGCTCGGCAATACGCCATCCATCCCCGCCACTGCTATTATGACACTGGCTTTGCGTAATTCGTCCAGATGATCAAGTAATCTGTGAATACCAGCTACACCTACATCATAGATCCGTTTAAAAGGATGCCCCATAAGCTTCAGGGTCAGACAGGCTTCCTCTGCAACGGGCAGGTCAGCCGTACCGGCTGAAATTACCAGGACAGTTCCTTTATTTGACGGCCTGGGCCTGGAAATTTCTTCCGACCAGGTCAGTGATTTAGGTATTGGATGAAATTCTATTTCTGGTATAGCCTGGACAACACACTCTGATTGTTTCTCTGATACCCGTGTCACAAGTACCGGCCCGCCAACAGAAATCAGCTTGGAGACAATGCCTACTAGTTGTTCACATGTCTTCCCCGGTCCGTAAACGACCTCTGGAAATCCATCTCTGATGTGTCTGTGGTGATCAAGACATGCCCAGCCCAGGTCCTCAAAAGGAAGTTTTTTAAGGGCCTCTATTCCCAGGTTTACAGATAGATCGCCCGTGCTTATTTTCTCAAGCAGCTCCCTGAGCTTTGTCTCGTTCATGAAGATAAATTGGTTTAAGATTTGTTGTTAACTTATGAATATACTGTATGATCTGTAAGGTATAATCTATAGTTCCTCCAGATATTCCTTAAGAGGAATCAATTGTTGTTCAAATTGATCAGTGATTTCAGAAGATATCCGAGACCACTCCTTTTGAAATTCAGGCAATGAATCAACATCTATCTCGTTGGCCATAGCCGCACCATACTGTTGTGAAACGGCCTGCTTTATTCCACCGAGGTGGTCCTGCATCTGCATTTTTAACTGTTCGTGATATTGATCACGGGTCTGCTCATAGCTTTTCAGCAATTGCTCGATGCGGGGAATAGTCTGATTGGCAACACTGCCTTTTAATTCCAAAAAACCACTCAGGGCCTTTTTTATGCCCGGCCACTGGTCTTTATCCCTTGGTAAAGCAATATTCCTTAATAATATTTCTATGGCTCCCTTTAATACCAATTGCATCTCATCCCCGGAAATATCGCTGAAGCCGGCTTCAAGATCCTCAATTTCACCTTGCATATATCTGGCAACTATTCTATGGCCATGATCCAGCCACTTTTTAGCCTCCAACTCTTCCTTGGTAACATGTCCCAGACGATCCGCCTTTTCCATAGCGATTTCAATAGCGCTTCTAATCTCTGCCATTTTCAACAAACTCCTATTATGATGGTCGACAAAACCGGAATATCCAGATAAAATTAGTAATTAGACTTTAGCTAAACTTAGCATAATCACGCTGGTCATAGGAATCAAGATCAGACTTCCGGCCAAAAAACGACAAGGGTGAAAAAGCGATCAGGAGAATTCAATGTCTAAGCAACCTTCTTGGATGAAGACAATGTTAGATCCGGCATCATATCCACATCCCGTGGACGATGTTCTTATGATTCAGACACACATTTCCTGGGTATTCCTGGCAGGAGACAGGGTCTATAAACTCAAAAAGCCTGTAGACTTTGGTTTCCTGAATTTTACAACACTGGAAAAGAGGCACTATTTTTGTTTGGAAGAGCTGCGGTTGAATCGCCGGCTGTGTGCGGAGATTTACCTGGATGTATGGCCTGTCACCAATGATGGTGGGCAAATAAAAATTAACGGGACCGGAGAGCCGATGGAGTGGGCCGTGGTTATGCAGCGTATGCCTGAAGAAGGCATGATGGTTCGCCTCCTTTCTGAAAATATGGTAGGCAATGCCGAAATCGACGCAGTTGTTAATAGACTGGCACCCTTTTACAAAAAAGCAGCCGCAGGACAGAAAATCAAAAATTTTGGGACAACAGACATAATACGTCAAAATACAGAGGAAAATTTTGATCAGACTGCATCTTTTGTTGGAAATCTCATTAAAGAAGCCGCATACAGTCACATCTGTAATTACACCAGGTCTTTCATTAACAGCAATAAAGCTTTGTTTCTGTCAAGAACAGAACAAGGCTTAATCAAAGAAGGTCATGGGGATTTATATTCTGCAAATATCTGTTTTGACAAAATAAATAATGCTGTTTACGTCTTTGACTGCATTGAGTTTAACGAACGCTTTAGATGCGGAGATATTGCCTCGGATGTGGCCTTTTTGGCTATGGATCTTGATTATCACGGTCTTCCAACACTCTCCAACTATTTTGTCAGGTCATTTTCTGATCAGATCGGGGATGCTCAGCTTCTTGAGTTAAATGACTTCTACA
>JAYEMY010000176.1:0-3058 GCA_034718455.1 Thermodesulfobacteriota bacterium | reverse complement strand
ATTCCAAATGTTCGTCTCCGGTCAATCTCTTTTTTATTAAAACTATCCATATGTTATCTTTGTTTACCTCTTCAAAAAGCCTCTGCATAAACACCCGGTTGTTCATTGGGGTACTGCTGAAATACGTGCAGATAGACCACATTCGCAGTGCTTCCAATTTCCTCTTCCGAATAGCTTTTCAGCAACCCGGTCCTTATCAAGTCCTTCTTGCATAGCACGCAAAGTTGGGTAGCAATATCCCCTTCTGTCCATCTATGTCTCTTACCTTTCAGGGAAAGGCACTTCTTTAAGTCTGACTTCCTTATAAAGCGAATCAAAATACTTGCAACTTTTTCCTATCACCTCATCCCTATTTTTTGAATTTTGGACAATTTTTAAGGATAATGATCCAGGAACTTCCATACACAATATCTGCAATAGGTCGATTCCAATCACCTCTTTATGGAAACTGTTCACCTAAAAGACTTTTCCCCATCCCATAGGATGCTGACAGGAGCGTCTTAAGGGGCTGTCATGGACACCTTTGTTAAATCCATGACAATCTTTATATCAAGATAATCAATAAAGTAAATAGAAATTATCAATACAAAACAGCGGGGCTATTGGATTTGTCTGTTATAGGAATTAACTATTTGCCCACCTCACCTCTTTACTTTAGAAAAAAGACCGATAAGATTTACAGAAGGATATCCTAAGGATCCGTAAAGGAATAAGTCAAGGGATCCCATTGACCGCACGACCAACTGATCATCTGACATGCAGAAGTATTTCAAGGTGTTTCCGCCTTCTGTTCATAAAATAATAGTTGCAAAGGAGTAAAAAAAATGATCTCCAATAAAAAAATGATTCGCTGCTTTGCAAGTCTGGCTATTCTCCTTTTCCTTGGGTGCTCCCGGGAACCTGCTGGAGTTGCTGAATTAAAACACTATCCTGTTGACAGCCTGGATAATCTCATAAATAAATCGGGAGTTGAGATGTAATTATTCACTTTCCCCCCTGACAGCCAACAGCCTTTTCCGGGTTTCAAAGCACAATTTATTGAGAATGCGCCTTTTGGTGCAACCTTGTCCGCGGTTGAAACCCCGCAAAAGCCTGTCGGCTGCCAGGGGGTGTGAACGGTTACGTTGAGATAGATAGGGACATATCAAGCGATCAGAATGGTTCATTACGGATAACTACCACGACGAGTCAAAAGTAGTTTACACTTCTGAAGGATAATATGGCGCAAAATATGACTTGTGCGATTAGTTGGCCGATTTGTTGGGCACGCTACGCTTTGCCCAACCTACAATGGCTACAGATGGCTACAAAATGAAGGATACCAAAAAACTATATCATTCCTCCTGTGCCTGATTTATAGGAAAGCGTTTAAAAATGTAGTCAGCTATAGTAAAGCCTAAGAAAAATGACAAGACCCTCCGAATACATTAACACAGAAAGTAATTTCCCAAACGTGTTGAAGTATAAGGAGGATCCAATGAAGAAAAGAGTTTATAGGGCAACAAAAGTCAAGGACTTAAACCTGAAACAATTAGAAAAAGAAGCTGACGGAAAGGAGATCATTTTAGGTGTAAATGTTGCCAAAGAATACAAGGAAAAGTATTTATTACTTCCAATAATTTGTCATGTTGTTGCATAGTATACTCATATTTATATATAGGATAACGCTTTTTTCTCACTTTTCTTAGATACGGAGGATCACAATAAACCAATTCTTTTCCTGTGAAATGATGACTTTTGGGGTAACAAATAGCATCGCCATGAATTAACTCCGAATCTACAAGGTAAATAAATATGACCTCCAAAGTTGACTTACTTGAACTTGATCGCAAATATGTTTGGCACCCTTATACACAGATGAAGGATTTTGAGAAGGATAATCCCCTGTTTGTGGATCGAGCTGATGGGGTATTTTTATTTGATGCCCAGGGACGACGCTACTATGACACCATATCCTCATGGTGGTGCATACTCCACGGTCACAATCATCCCAGGATCAAGGCGGCTGTCAGAGATCAGATGGACAGACTGGAACATGTGCACTTTGCAAGCACTACCCATGAGGGAGCCATCCGTCTGGCGGAAAAACTTGTTGCCTTGACCCCGGATGGACTGAGCAGGGTTTTTTATTCAGACAACGGTTCCACTGCCTGTGAAGTGGCAATAAAGATGTCCTTTCAGTACTGGAAGCATATGGGTGAGATCCAGAGGGCAGGGTTTGTTTCCATTGAAAGGGGATATCACGGTGACACTATCGGTGCCATGAGCCTGGGCGGGGTCCCTAAGTTCAAGGGGCCTTTTGATGCCCTTACCTTTGATTCCTACAGGATACCATCTCCCTATTGTTATCGCTGTCCATATGGTAACCGACCACCCGGTCAATCACCAAATCACCAAATCACCAAATCACCAAATTGTTCCCTTGAATGCCTGACTCCGCTTGAGAAGTTGCTTGCCGACAAGGGCAATGAAATAGCAGGAATCATACTTGAACCTCTGCTTCAGGGAGCGGGCGGGATGATAGTATATCCTGTGGAATATCTGAAAAGGCTGGCAGAGCTTGTCTCTTACCACCGGGTCCACTTGATCCTGGACGAAGTTGCCACTGGCTTTGGCCGGACCGGGCGCATGTTCGCCCTTGAACACGCTGGAATAAGCCCTGATTTTCTGTGTCTTTCAAAGGGGCTGACTGCCGGATATATGTCTATGGCAGCTACCATAACCACTGATGATGTATATAATGTCTTTTATGCCGACCACAAAGAGGGAAAGACATTCTTTCATGGCCATACCTTTACGGGTAATCCTTTGGCATCTGCGGCGGCCCTGGCTTCTCTGGAGACATTTGAGCAAGAGAATGTGCTTAATGGGTTGCAGGATAAAATCAGTGCCCTCCAGTCCGGCATGAAAAAGTTTGGAGAGCTGCCCCGGGTGGGAGATGTCAGGGGAATCGGCATGGTGGCTGCTCTCGAACTGGTCATGGACCGGAAGACCAAGACTGCATTTCCATCTGAGAAAAGGGTAGGGTGGATGATTTACAAAGAGGGATTAAAAAAAG
>JAYEMY010000175.1:0-11998 GCA_034718455.1 Thermodesulfobacteriota bacterium | reverse complement strand
TGCTATTAAGCCTTGAGGACCGCCCGGGTTCGCTGTTCAAGTTACTTGAGCCCCTGGCAAAACTTGGAATAAACCTCACCAAAATACAGTCCAGGCCGGTAAAAAACGAGCCCTGGAGATACCTGTTTTATGTAGATATTGCAGGCCATATAGAAGAACCGGCCGTACAGGATGGAATCAAGGCCATTAGAAAAGGCTGCACCTTTCTGGAATGGTTGGGCTCATATCCCATGGGGGAAATGGCGGAGACAGCCGCTAATTCCTCGTCTTAAATCAGACCCGCTATTCTCTATATCCCCGCTGCATGACCTTCTCTTATTTAACCTTTTGTTTCCAGATGCCGATATCTTTACTTAGATAAGAGGATTGAGGGATTAAAATCAATAAGGACTTTCAATTTTTGTAACCGTTTTTGGATTCAAAGGTTCAAGGTGCGGGGTTAGTGAGAGTTGACAAAAGAAAAGCAACCCTGAACCTTGAACCCCTGAACCTTGGGGGTAAATATGGAACAAGAGAAAGCAAAGCCGGTATTCGACCAAGAATCGGCACTTGAAAGGGTTGGCGGGGATATGGAATTCCTGAAGGAGTTAATAGATCTGTTTAGGTCCGATTATCCCCAAAAAATGACACAACTTTCAAAGGGAATAAAAGAAGAGGATTTCAAAACCATCAAAGAGACTGGTCACAGCATAAAGAGCGCATCCGGTAATCTCAGTTTGACCCATATCTATGATCTTTCGTTTAAGATAGAAGGCATGGGAAGCAAAGGTAAAATCCAGGGCATAGAAAAGGCTTATAATGAACTGGAGGAAGAATTGGGGAAGATAAAGGACCTGTTTTAAAATCAAATAAGGAACGGGAGATAAATAAGTTGAACAAAAATTAACAGGATTTTTTGTTGTATTCAAGGCGCGAGGAGCGAGCATAACGGGTTATGTGATCGACGAGCAACGAAGAAGACGGCAAAAAAGACATTAATTTGTTCAAGTTATTTATTGTACGTTCCTAAGGTAAAGAGAATGAAAATCCTCATTGCAGAAGATGAAAAAATTTCACGCATGGTTTTAGCAAACGCATTGGCGAATAATGGGTATGAAGTACTACAAGCACATGATGGCCAAGAGGCATGGGATATTTTCCAAAAAGAAAAGGAAGATATCTATATTGCTATCCTTGACTGGCAGATGCCTAGAATGGATGGGATAGAACTATGTCAAAAAATAAAAGATGCCTCTCTTTCTCATTATGTTTATGTGATATTTCTGACCGGGAAAAAAGATATTGACAGCATTGTTGAAGGCCTTGAAAGAGGTGCGGATGATTATCTGCCAAAACCGTTTGACAAGAGGGAATTGCTCTCCCGCCTGAAGGTGGGCATGAGGCTTATTGAATTCGAGAATGCATTAAGAGAGGCAAACGAGAAGCTTCATACCCTGGCTATTACGGACGATCTTACCGGAATTTCTAATAGAAGGGCCGTTTTTGAACGCATGAAGTATGAAATTTCCCGCGCAAGCCGCGAATATTCCCCTTTTTGTCTGATTATGATGGATATTGACCATTTTAAAAAGGTTAATGATACATATGGACATAGCACGGGAGATAAAGTCCTGATTGAGACCGTGAACAGGATAAAGTCCGTACTGAGGCCTTATGATATTATCGGCAGATATGGAGGCGAGGAGTTTATAGCCGGTATTTCCAAAACCGACTCGAAAATCTACAAGGTAATTGCAGAAAAGCTTCGCACATGTATCTATAAAAAGCCTTTTCAAATTGAGGACAAAAAAATAGATCTCAGCATAAGCTTGGGCGTAGTATGTTTTATGCCATCAAGAGATAACGACATAAACGATCTTTTGGATGCCATGATAAAAGTAGCGGACATCGCTCTTTATAAAGCAAAGAAAGCAGGCAGAAATAAGGTAGTTTATGATTCTGTTGTGTAAATCTCTGTTAATCCGGTTATTTCACGGTTTATTTCAATGGATCTTTTGCGATATATTTTACAGATGCGCCTGCCTTTATTGCATCATCCTTTTTGGGTATAAAATTGAATCCGGATTCGCCTGCATTCCTGTAGCCAATAGCAGTTGCGCCCTTATCAAGAAGGTCTAAGACAACCTTTCCCCAACTTATATCTTTGTCCAGCTTAATATTGTACTGATTACCTTTGCTCTGATTGGAGAAAATGCATTCAGCAAATTCAATTGCGCCAGGGTCCTGAAGCTCCTGGACAAGCTCTCCTGCCCTTGAAACCGGAACAGCACGGTCACACTCCGCTATTTCAAATAAGTAGCTGTCTTCCCGTACCTTTTCAGCAATGGTATATGCATCAGGATTCAGGCGTTCGCTCATAATGACAGCTGATGATGAGAATTCATCAGATACCTCATCAAAGGGATCATTGGCAAGCACAAGAACATGGCGTGCGGACCTGACGTTTGCTTGCTCAAGGACTTCTTTTTTTGATCCCAACCCCTTGACGAAAAAAACCATCTCCTCTGCCATCCAAGCCGGCCGTTCATCAAGACGGTTTGTCACAACAACGACTACAGACGTCCTGAAACGCGGATCTTGACGAAATTCCTGAACAATCTTACAAACCTTGGCCTCGTTTGGATAACCGATTATAATTAAATCCACTTTGTCTTTAATCACTGTCAATCCTTTCTTTTTTCTTGTTAAAAAATCAAATGCCTTTGTGGTAATGACCCCGATAGCAGTACCTAGGACACCGATAGAGACAAGCATATATATTACTGATGAAATCTTGCCGATTGTTGTTGTGGGTGAAATATCCCCGTAACCGACAGTCGTTGCGGTTACAAAACTAAAATAAAGGGACGAAAAGGGATCAAGGCCCTCTTTGAATATCATGACTGCGTTCAGTAACGTCAGTGCAATGCAAAACAAAATGAGCGCACTGATAATTTCCCTGTTTTCGTGCCTACATTTTCTTATTTTCTTGAAGAGGACAATCCAGTAATACATTGGTATCTCTTTGGTATCTCTCAGGCCATTGCTTTCATGGGCAAAATCACAGAACCGTTTGTGGACCTGGCTGCAAATAATATATAGTATGAGCTACTTGCAAACGGCTCGTATATATTGGTTTAATATATCATAAGGAGAATGAAAAAAGGATAGAAAAGTGTGAATGGAGGAATTTGTGAGGATTTTAAGATTCATATACTTATTCAAAGATCTTGGTTGCCTAACCAACAACAAGTAATTACTCTAAACAAGATGCGAAGAGGCAAAAGAGGAACGTCGAACATCGAACATCGAACGTCCAACGTCGAACAAATTAAAAGAGCAAAGGCATTTTGGGATATTAGACTATGAATGAGGGCAAAAAGGCATTGGAAAAACCCTGGGGCGGCAGATTCCATGAGACCACTGAAAAAATGCTGGAGGAGTTTTCAGCCTCTGTCCACTATGATTGCAGACTGTATCGACAGGACATAGCAGGCAGCAAGGTCCACGCCCGGATGCTGGCAAGACAGGAGATTATCCCGGATAAAGACGCAGATGCCATAATTAAGGGCCTTGGCGAGATAGAGGAAGAAATCGCGTCAGAAGACTTTGTGTGGAGCCACGAGCTTGAGGATATACATATGAACATCGAGCAGGCCTTGGTTGAGCGCATTGGAGAGGCAGGGAAAAGGCTTCACACAGCCAGAAGCCGTAATGATCAGGTTGCTGCAGACATCAGACTTTACCTGAGAGAGGAAATCGATCGCCTGGATGTACTCTTGTCATTGCTGCAGGAAGCGTTTTTGCGCCAGGCAAGGGCCCACGAGGACCTGATACTCCCCGGCTACACCCATCTCCAGAGGGCACAGCCTATTCTCTGGCCACATCACATGCTTGCCTATTTTGAAATGTTCAGGCGTGACAGGGATAGGCTCCAAGACTGCAGAAAGAGGGTAAATGTTTGTCCCCTTGGAAGTGCGGCCCTGGCCGGGACCGGCTTCCCGATAGACAGGGAATACGTGGCTGAGGAGCTGGACTTCCACGGAATTACGGCTAACAGCCTGGACGCTGTAAGCGATCGGGACTTTATTATTGAGTTTCTGGCAACGGCAAGCATTATAATGGCCCATTTGAGCAGACTGTCTGAAGAACTGATTCTGTGGACCTCTGCAGAGTTCAGTTTTGTGGATCTGCCTGACAGCTTCTGTACCGGATCGAGCATTATGCCCCAGAAAAAGAATCCCGATGTGCCCGAACTGGTGCGCGGGAAGACCGGCAGGGTCTATGGCCACCTGATGTCTCTTCTTACCATTATCAAGGGCCTTCCCCTTGCCTACAACAGAGACCTCCAGGAAGACAAAGAGGCACTTTTTGACACGGTTGACACAGTATGCACCTCAGTAGAGATAATGGCTGCCCTGGTGGCCAGGCTGGTCCCAAAGAAAGAGCATATCTCCCGGATAGTGACACAGGGTTTTCTTACTGCCACTGACCTTGCTGATTACCTTGTGAAAAAAGGCATGCCTTTCAGGCAGGCCCATTCAGTGGTCGGCAGGGCAGTCTCACAATGTATTTCCCTGGGCAAAGAACTTACGGATATGAGTCTTGAAAACCTAAGGGCCTTTTCTTCTCTTATAGACGGGGATATATTTGAGGTGCTGTCAATAGAAGGCTCTGTGGGAACAAGGCGCTGTCCGGGAGGCACAGCACCTGAGCGAGTAGCCGAGGCACTGGCAAAGGCTGAGAAACAAATAAAGCATGAATAATATCGCCCGGATAATTTCTTGGAAAAGGTTAATCATTTTTGCCTGTTGTATCTTACTGGCGTCCTGTGGGCGCAAGGCACCTCCTGTCCCTCCCGGTACCCTCCGGCCCAAAGCTATCAAGGACTTGAGCTATAAAATTATCCCGGATGGCATTGAGCTGAAATGGAGTGTCCCTGTAAGAAATAGAGACGGCAGCCCCCTTGTCCGGATCAAGGGTTTTAGGCTGTTAAAGGCAGAGATACCGCTTGAGGAGTATTGTGAGGGGTGCCCCCCGCCTTTTGGGCAATTTATTGAGATCCCCTTTGATGCAAAACCGGAAAAAGCAAGGAAGATGGTCTATGAAGACCGGACCGTGCGGCCCGGCACGCAATATGTGTACAAGATTTGCACTGTAAAGGGCTGGCTGAATGTCAGCGATACGTCAAATCAGGTCTCTCTGGCCTGGCACGTTTTGCCATCTCCGCCTTTAGAGTTCATGGTTCAGTTAACCAAAAACGGGATTTATCTCTCCTGGCAGGCACCCTCAAAATGGACTGATGGCGAGCCTGTGGACAAAGAACTTTTATACAGGATCTACCGGGCCGGAACAGGGACGGATAAATGGAAGACCATCCCTGGTTTAGTGGATTCCACAGGTTATCTCGATCTCTCGGCAAAAAAAAAGACCCGCTATCAATACAGGGTAGCGGCAGTTCTACCATATCATGGCACTGAGATTGAGGGACTCTGTACACCCAAAACCACAGTACAACCGACAGATATTATCCCACCGGCACCACCTGTGGGCCTTGTTGCTGTCCGGTCTGCCGATGGAGTTGAACTTTTCTGGCAGGAAGAAACAGAATCTGCTATTTCAGGCTATATTGTATACAGAAAAGGACCGGATGAATTAATAGACAAACTGAACAACAAGCCCTTACCTGTATTCAGGTTTCTGGACCGGACTATTTTACCCGGCGGACTATATTCGTATTGGGTAACTGCGGTGGACAAGGCAAACCCACCGAACGAAAGCCCTTTGTCTGACATTGCAGATGTTGAGGTTGTAAAAGAAAAACCGTAAGCGTGCATGGGTTGAGAGGGTCAAGGGGTAAAGCAATGATAAATCAACAATCAACAATCCAATGAATCACTTCAATTATAAAAACAAAGAACTATACTGCGAAAACGTACCTGTAAAGGAGATAGCCGGTAAGGTAAAGACTCCTTTCTATCTTTACAGCTCGGCTACACTGACTCGTCATTTCAATGTTTTTCATAGGGCCTTTTCCAAACATCCGCACTTGATATGTTTTGCTGTCAAGGCAAACAGCAACCTGACTGTATTAAATCTTTTGGGGAAATTAGGGGCCGGCGCTGACATTGTCTCAGGAGGGGAGCTTCACCGTGCACTCAAAGCTGGAATTCCGGCAGACAGGATCGTGTACTCCGGTGTCGGCAAGACTGAAAAGGAGATCCGCAAGGCCGCAAAGGCGGACATCCTTATGTTTAATGTGGAGTCTATGGACGAGCTGGATGCCATCTCCAGACAGGCGCGATGCCTTAAATGCCGTGTCAGGGTCTCTTTCAGGGTAAACCCTGATGTGGATCCAGATACCCATCCATATATTTCCACCGGCCTTAAGAAAAACAAGTTCGGCCTGCCCATGTCTCAGGCCCTGGAGGCTTATAAGATTGCATCAGACAGGGATGAGCTTGAGGTAGTGGGGATAGACTGCCACATAGGCTCTCAGTTGATCCGGGTTGAGCCCTTTGTGGACGCAATAGGAAGAATTATGTCCCTGTTGCAGGAACTTGAGGGCTTTGGAATAAGACTCAAGTTCATCGATGTGGGTGGCGGCCTTGGCATAAGATACCATAACGAAATTCCACCTGAGCCTGATGCTTACGCCAAGGCACTCCTGTCCGAGATCAAGGATCTTCCTCACTGCCTGATTATAGAACCTGGAAGGTCCATTGTCGGCAACGCCGGCATTTTGATAACAAAGATACTGTACACCAAGGATACTGAGGAAAAGCGGTTTTATATCGTTGATGCCGCCATGAATGACCTTGCCCGTCCCAGTCTTTACGAAGCATACCACGAGATACTGCCTGTAATAAAGACCGACACGCATTTACATCCGGCAGACGTGGTGGGGCCTATATGTGAGACAGGGGATTTTCTCGCCAGAGAACGGCCCATGCCGGACCTTAATCAAGGTAGTTTGCTCGCTGTCATGAGCGCAGGGGCTTACGGTTTTACCATGTCTTCCAACTACAACTCAAGGCCAAGGGTCTCAGAAGTCATGGTAAAGGACGATCAATTCAGGGTAATCCGAAAGCGTGAGACCTATGCAAGCCTTTTGCGGGGAGAAACCATTTGGTGATTTGGTGATTTATGGAATCCATTTTGTTTAAAAAAATGCACGGGAGTGGAAACGATTTTATCCTGATAGACAACCGTGAAGGCAAAATAAGGAACTCCCGAGGGCCTGATCTGGCCGCATTTCTATGCAGGCGCAAGTTTGGAGTAGGAGCAGACGGACTCATACTTATTGAGAATTCACACAGAGCGGATTTCAAGTGGCGTTTTTTCAATGCCGATGGCAGCAAAGCAGAGATGTGCGGAAATGGCGGACGTTGCGCAGCCCGATTCGCCTGTATGACAGGCATTGCTTCGCGGAAACTCAGTTTTGAGACAGAGGCGGGAATCATACACGCAGATGTCAAAAAATCCACTGTAAAACTTCAGCTCCCCCAACCGAAGGACCTCAAGCTGGACGTACCCTTAGAGATACACGGTAAGATTTTTTCGTTTCATTGCCTGAACACCGGCGTACCACATGCAATATATTTTACACCGGACCTGGAATCAGTCCCAATATTCGAGTGGGGACGGCTTATAAGGTTTGATCCCTGCTTTAAACCCGCAGGCACTAATGCCGACTTTGTCCAGATATCCGACAGACACAATATCATAATCCGGACCTATGAGCGGGGGGTGGAGAATGAGACCCTGGCCTGCGGTACCGGGGCAGTAGCCAGTGCCATACTTTCCGCCTGCAAAGACCTGACAGAGAGCCCTGTCAAGGTAAGGACGCAAGGTGGCGAGGTGCTGACTGTTTACTTCCATCTGGATGGACACGAAGTCAAGGACGTCTTCCTTGAAGGAAAAACCGTCCTGGTCTATTCAGGGGCAATCAATACCACTGCCATATAGGTCCATCAGTTGGAATGGGTTGTTCAGTGCTTGATGTCTGCGGAATGATGGCGACACCCTGTTCCTTTTCGGTTTCCGGTGGCGGATATGGAAGGACTGAGGTAGGAACCCGAAGGGGTTCAGGCGGCATAACCGGAAGTTTCTGAGTATATGATCCTTGGTCTGAAGGCGTAGAAATCCGGTCTGGTTTGCCGAAGTTTTTGTTAGATTGCCAGATTAGCAGGTCAGGATGCATCCTTGCTGTTTTTAGGTCTTCAGCCTGGGCTGTTTCCTCTTGTGTCAGCTCCTGAGGGGCCTTTTGTTCGTCCTTGGTATCAGTTTCTGTTGTTACGGATTTTGGGCCATTCAGGATATGGCTTGCTGCCTGAGTTGCAAAACCTTCGATCCTGGGCGGTACTTCGTCAAGAGACGTGGAAGAGAAAACAAGAGAAAATAATGGAGACTCGGGATCTGCCTGCAGCAAGTCTATGTCTATTGTTACGTTTTCCCCTTCTACGATTATCTTGCCGGTGACGACATAGTCCACTCCGAGCTTGCCGGCCATGTCTCTTGCATCCAGAGGGGAAATAAATCCCTGTCTCTTGCCGGTTATACGCTGGATCTCAAAGGAATCCATAACGGAGATGCTGTCCGAGGCCAACCTGCTGCTCAAGATCTCTTCTGTGGCAGGGCCAACGTAGGAAAATGGACCTGCAGAACTGATATCGAATGGAAGTACTGCGATCTTGACCTCATGTTGAGCAGCTTCGGGACTCACAGGACAAAGGGCCAGGGCAATAAACAAGCCCAGTCCGGCCATGAATATTTTCTGAATACTGTTTTTCATCATATTTGTTGAGTCCTTACTGAACCAGCTTGGCTATATTTTGTTTTTCGCCCTTGGGATTTAGTGCCATAAGATTCTGTTTCTTCATCTTTTCTATCAGGGTGGTTCTATTCATTTTCAATAGCTTGGCAGCTTGGTTCTTGACCCATCCCGTTCGGTCCAGGGCTTGGAGAATTAAAGTTTTTTCAAGGAGTCCCACGGCAGAACTGAGAGAAAACCCGTCTTCCGGCAGGGTAGCCATAGATGAAGTCGCAACCGGAAGTTGTCCGGCCGACATAAGGATACTATTCGGGATATCTCTAACTGTTATCATAGGGCCGTCGGCAAGTATCACCATACGTTCTATTATATTTTCAAGCTCTCTCACATTGCCGGGCCAGTCGTAGGCTGTCAGGCATCTAATGACATCCTTTTCTATACCTTCTACGCATCTCCTCTCACCAGAACAGAATTTCAGCAAGAAATGCTGAATTAATAAGGGAATATCCTCGGCACGTTCCTTCAGTGGAGGTATATGTATAGGGATCACGTTCAGACGATAATACAAATCATCCCTGAAACTACCTTTATGAAAAGCCTCTTCAAGATCAATATTAGTAGCTGCTATAATCCTGACATCAATATGGATGGTCTTGACTCCGCCGACCCTTTCAAACTGACGTTCCTGCAGAAAACGCAAAAGCTTGACCTGGAGCACCGGGCTCATCTCTCCAATTTCATCTAAAAAGATTGTTCCTTTGTTGGCAAGCTCAAACCGACCTATTCTGGTGCTTATTGCATGGGTAAAGGCCCCTTTTTCATGACCAAAAAGTTCGCTTTCAAGGAGTTCCCCAGGTATGGCGGCACAGTTCACGGGGATAAATGGCCTGTTCTTACGTTCACTGTTGTAATGGAGTGCATGGGCGATAAGTTCTTTCCCTGTACCTGATTCGCCGGTAATCAGGACCGTGCTGTCTGCTTTGGCAACTTTTTCTACCAGCTCAAAGACCTCCTGCATGGCCTTGCTGACGCCTACTATACGATTAAAACCGTGGATGTCTCGCAGTTCCTGCCTGAGTGACCGGTTCTCCCTCCTGAGTTCTCTTACTTCAAGGGCCTTATCTACTACAACAATGACTTCTTCCAGCTTGACAGGCTTTGTAAGATAGTCAAAGGCACCTTGACGCATGGCCTCTACAGCCCCCTGTATGGTCCCAAAACCGGTAATTATTATACAGATGGTTTCTGGGGAATGTTCCTTAAGAAAGCACAGGACCTCCATCCCATTCTTTCTAGGCATAGCGAGGTCAGTGATTACTACATCAAAAAAATTTTTGCCGAATTTATCTATAGCTTCTTGCCCGTCACAAGCCATGTCTGCGGCAAAGCCCTCACGTCTCAAGATTTCCGACATACTGAACCGAATTTCCGGAGCATCATCTACTACTAGTATTGATTCGTTTCGCATACTTTTTCAGTCTATTCTGACATTGAGAATATGATTAAATAATTATAAAATTACATAAGGTCCGAGATAGTGTCAATTAATTTATGACAGTTTTTTGACGGTCTTATATTATTTGCGTTTTTTTTGCTGTTTCACTATTATCAGTATTGAATACATTAGGAGTCTCTTCAATGTGTAAAAAGCTTGTAACCGTCAAGTTCCTTATATTTTTTTGGGTTGCTTCAGCAGGCCATGTCCATAGCGCGGGTTTTGCAATAATGCAGCAGGGAACCGGTCCTATGGGGCAGGGGAATGCCTTTGTAGCCCAAGCCGATGATCCTTCCGCCTTATTTTTTAATCCCGCAGGTATAAGTCAGATGGCAGGCAGCCAAGCCTATCTTGGTTCAACCATCATAGCGCCAAGGGGAATTTATAGTGGTCCAAACCACCAGGAAGAGAAAACAGTTGCCAAGGTATTTGTACCACCGCACGTTTATTTGACCCAGCAGGTCTCACCCCAAATATATTTTGGATTCGGAGTCTTTTCTCCATTTGGTCTTGGCACATTCTGGAATGGAGACTGGGAAGGACGCTATCTCACCACCTGCTCACATCTGGAGACAGTCGACCTGAACCCGAATCTGGTCTATAAAAAAGGGGATCTTTCCGTATCAGTGGGATTCAATGCAATGAGGGCCGATCTTATACTGAAGAAGAAGCTCCTGCTTGTACCTCTGCCGGACGGCGAACAGAAACTAACCGGGGATACATGGGGCTATGGATACAATCTTGGTCTCCTTTACTGCATAAATGATTTATGGCAGTTTGGTATATCATACAGAAGTAAAATAAGGCTGAGCTTTGATGATAGTGAAGTAAAATTCGATATGCCTGATTCCCTACATGGCTATTTTCCGAAAACAAAGGCAATGGGCGACATGGACCTCCCTCCTTCCTTAACAGGCGGGATTGCCTTTAAGCCGAGTTCCCGGTTATCAGCGGAATTTGATATTACATGGACAGGCTGGTCCACTTATGATGAAATTGAGATCAAGCTCGGTCATCCGGTTGGGACGCCCGGCCATGAGATAAATACGTTTGTCCAGCCAAAGAAATGGAAAGATGTGTTTGCTTACAGGTTTGGGCTGAGATATAGAGTTACTGATAACCACACCCTGAGAGTCGGCTATATCTTTGACGAGTCGCCTGTGCCTGGTTCTACTCTGGACCCTCAACTACCTCAAGGGAATCGCCATATCTATACTGCAGGGCTCGACTGGCAAATAGGGAATGATATTATCCTGGGAATTGCTTATAATTATATTGATGAAGATAAGTGTAAGAAAGACAACAAAATTACGCCTAATCTGCCGAATGGTCTGAGGGCCAACGGGGACTATGAATTCGACGTCCATTCAGTTGGACTGAGCCTGCATTACAGATTTTAGCAATGTTTTGGACAAAACCCTTGAACCTCCGAGCCCTGAATCTCTGAACGGGCGCATTCACACGTTGGGGGAGGGAATCCATACTTGGTTGTTTTGAAAAATGAACATCCAACATCGAACATCGAACGTCCAACATCGAATAAACAACAAACACCAATACCGAACATTCAACAGCTATTTTTGTTGCTTCATCTTTTCCCATTCAACGTTCGATGTTCGATGTTCAGGCCTTGATCATCGTTTGGGCCACTCTAACTGACATTTGAATGTCGAATATCGAACAAGGAATCTCGAATTATGAAGGACTTTAAAGTCATCCTTTCGACATTCATAATTCCTTGTTCGATATTC
>JAYEMY010000174.1:0-3063 GCA_034718455.1 Thermodesulfobacteriota bacterium | reverse complement strand
CTACGCCCCAGGAGGTATCACTTCTGGACGTCAGGAAATCCATAAGCTTTTGTAAACAAATAAACATGCCGGTCTTAGGCATTGTAGAAAACATGAGTGGCATGATCTGTCCACATTGCGGCAAGGCGATAGACATTTTTAAAAAAGGTGGCGGAGAGAAGCTGGCTGAAGAGTTGGATATTCCCTTCCTCGGACGCATCCCTGTTGACCCGAGGGTTGTCACTACAGGGGATGCCGGACGGCCGATTGTTGCTTCATACCCCAACAGCCATACAGCAGAGGCCTTTAAGAAAATTGGGAGAAACGTAATTGATGTCACTCAGGCCCTAGCTGAAGAGAATAAAGAAAAGAAAGAGGAATCGAACAAATGAAAATTGCAATACCAATTGAAAACGGGATGCTGAGCAGCCATTTCGGCCATGCAGCCCAATTCGCTATAATAGATGTTGAGAATGGAAATATCGCAAAAACCCAACTCCTTGTACCTCCTCCCCACGAGCCGGGCTCACTGCCACAATGGCTTCACGAATTGGGAGCTACACATTTAATATGTGGAGGAATTGGAGGCAGGGCTGCGGAATTAATAGCGGCTGCCGGGATACAAGTAATTGCAGGTGTAACCACCGCAGACCCGGCGCGGTTGATGGAGGATTTACTTGCCAACCGCCTCAAGGGTATATCAGGCCCCACATGTCAAGGACACGGCGAGGAAGGCCATCAGTGTCAACACTAGAGACAGCCGCTCACGGCTTGAAACTTGAAATTGGACACTTGATGTAGTTGAAGCTCTAATATGCTGATTTAACATATTTATTTTCCGACTCAACGACTCAGCTATTTGACGATCTATGAAGTAGGTAAATGCTATGCCGATCTATGAATACCGATGTGAAGCCTGTGGAAAGGTTAACGAGATGTTGGTATTTCCCGACCAACTCGATGTGAAGTGTCCTTCCTGCGGATCTGAAAATCTCACAAAATTGATATCCTCAAGCTCGTCCTTTACCGGCTCCCATGGCTCAAGACTTCCAGGTCCCGGCGACACGAGTTGTTGCGGCTTCAGTCCTGGAGAAGCCCCGAACTGTGCAGGGCCGGGGTCCTGTTGCGGAAAGGCCTAGCATATCCAGATACCGCAGTTGCAATTTTGATCGCGGTCGAAACCTAAATTTTCATGCCCGGGGCTTTTGTCAACCCTGGGCATGAAAATCCGCCACCCGCTCGCTTCCCCATGTCCAATTGTTCATTGCTAATAAATCTCAATTAATTTAATAGCTTACGCTCTATATCAAACTGAACCAAGCTCCCATCGCTTATCCAGATAGTAAAGTATAGGCACGGTCATCCGGGAGAGTAAAAAAGACGCCACCTCACCGGCCATAAGTCACACGTTCCCCACCCATTATAATTTTGCTCGACCTCATATGAGTCTCCGGGAAAAGGTCTCTGAAACCACTCAACCCTATAGGTCTTGGCAGGTAACCGTTCATACTCCCTGGCAGCCGACAGGCTTTTGCAGGGTTTCAATCGCGGACAAGGTTGCACCAAAAGGCGTATTCTCAATGGATTGTGCTTTGAAACCCGAAAAAGGCTGTTGGCTGTCAGGGGGGGAAGTGAATGATTACCTTGGCAGTATCCAGCCCTATGTGAGATATGAGACAGTTGACGTTGACGCGCATGACAAGGACGATTCGGATTATGCGAGTGCCGGATTCAACTATTATATAAAGGGGAACAATGCCAAGATCAGCATGGACTATACCTATGTTGATAATGGACGCTACAAGAACGACCAAAGTATTGCGACCTTCCAATTAGCTGTCGGGTTCTAACGCCGGCCAATCAGAAATACTTGCTGCGTAACCGTTCATTCCCCTCGCAATGGCGGGAGTGAACGGTTATAAGGTTACATCCTTTCAGGTGGATAGACTGAATGAAAAAAGAAAATTTTGAAAAAATGCCATCTAAGGTCACTGGAATAGTAAAGGGGCTTGCTTTTAGATATGGATGGGGGACCAGGCTATCAAGGGGAATAATTTGGGATGTCTGGGAAGAAATTGTAGGTCCCCAGGTTTCGATCCATGCGTGGCCGGAACGCTTCACGGAGCGAGATATCCTGGTGGTCGTGGTCTCTGACTCAGTTTGGATGCAGCAGCTCTGCTTTCAAAGACAGCTCTTTATTGATGGGCTGAATGCACGCTTAGCATCCGGGGCCAACATTAAGGATATCAGGTTTGTTCTGGGTGACGTGGCAGAGGTCAGATCCCGGTGGACTTCTCGTAAGACACCGAAGAAAGATCAGATAAAAAAAGGAAAGCCCCAATTCCCGAAACGTGCATTGGATGCTGCAAAGGACATGATGGAACCTGTCCGGGATCAGGAGCTGAGGCAGGCAATGACAGACCTTTACCTGAAAGATTCTGAACGAAAAATATCTGGCAAATAGGCCTATCTGTAACTTAAGCGGTACCCATTTTTTTTTGGGAGCCGCTTTGTCCATCTATACGAGAGACAGCATTATCACCAAGGACGTGATCGGTCCGAAGGAATTTAAGAAAAAACTCCAATATTTGTTCCAACTATCAGTATCTACCAAATTATATATTTTTCAATATATCTGTATAGGGGAAAAAGCAACCACCTTAAGGCGTAACCGTTCACACTCCCTGGCAGCCGACAGGCTTTTGCAGGGTTTCAACCGCGGACAAGGTTGCACCTAAATTGAGCTATTAGCCTTTAGCGGTTAGCTATTAGTTTAATGGATTATAGGATGTTTTGCTATTACAAACTTTCACCCGTTGGATGTTATTTCTAATTAACGTAATGTCTTGATTTCTCAAAGCTAAACGCTAATGGCTAACAGCTAATGGCTCAATTCAGGTTCCATATGATACACAGGCTTTTACCGTAAAAATCTCACCGCCAGTCCCCCACATGTCAGATGGGTAACCGTTCACACTCCCTGGCAGCCGACAGGCTTTTGCAGGGTTTCAATCGCGGACAAGGTTGCACCAAAAGGCGTATTCTCAATGGATTGTGCTTTGAAACCCGAAAAAGGCTGTTGGC
>JAYEMY010000173.1:0-3076 GCA_034718455.1 Thermodesulfobacteriota bacterium | reverse complement strand
CGGCGGATTTGCCGTGGGGAACAAAACTTGAACCAGAGATGATAGACACTCTACCTTATATTAAAGAGAGCCTTCCGCCGGGATACTCATCAAGTCCTGAATCATTGGAGGGAAGGATTCTTATCAGTCCACTGAGGCAAAATCAACCCATCCTGGAGTCCAGCCTGGCCCCTGACAGCGTGACCACCGGAGGCGTATCCGCCGTCATAACCCCTGGAAAGCGCGCATTAGCCGTGAAAGGTGACAAGGTAATCGGACTTTCAGGCTTTATACGGCCGGGTAACAGGGTGGATGTTCTGGTCACGATAACCGTTCCAAAGACCAAGAAGGAGATCACCAAGACAGTGCTTGAGGATGTTCTGGTCCTTGCAACAGGCATTGAAATTCAAGAAAACAAAGAAGGCGGCAAGCCTCATTCAGTCGATGTCTATACCCTGGAAGTCACTCCTGAAGAAGGGGAGAATCTGGCTCTTGCCTCAGCAAAAGGAAAACTGCATTTTGCCTTGAGAAACGTCACTGACAGAGAGACTGTCTTGACAAAGGGAGCCACTATTTCCGGAACGGTTGCGTCCTTCCGTCCAAAGACAAAGACAAGGCGTCAGGGTAAAAAAGCAGCTTTTGTCGTAGAAGTCATCAATGGGGACGAGATGACCAGGAAAAAATTTTAGAATCCAGGGAGGATGATATCAGCCATGTTTACAGCAAGGGGATTTATCCAGATAGGGGCAGCATCTATTTTTATCTTTGTATTGTTGTTTTTTCCCACAGGATTATGGGCAGTAGATTCTGTGTTCCTGGATACCCAGGAACCCAGGAAGCTCCAACTGGTGTCAGGAAAAACAATCATTCTTAGAAGCCATAAACCGGTCACGCGCATTTCCGTTGGTATACCTATGATCGCGGGTATCAAGCTTCTCACCCCTTACGAAATGCTCATTACAGGAAATTTAACAGGAACTACCAACCTGATCTTATGGCAAGGCAAAAAGGTCTCCGCCGTCTATGACCTGGATGTGGTTTATGATATCTCGCGATTGAAACAAAAGCTTCAAGAGATCCTCCCAAACGAGCCGGATCTCCATGTCATTGCGACGCAAGATACCCTCACTCTTTCCGGTATGGTGTCCAGCACGGCCAATCTTTCACAGGCAGTGGCCCTGGCTGAATCATATGCGGGTTATGTAATAAAAACAAAAAAGAAGGAAACCAAAACCAAAAACAAGGGGACTGAGGAAAACGTCGAAGTCGAATGGGCCCGCGAGGCCCGCAAGGTCTGCAACCTGGTCCAGGTGGCAGGGGTCCATCAGGTCATGCTGGAAGTAAGGGTGGCCGAGATGTCAAAGAGCCTGACCAATAGATTGGGGATCGATTTCATTTACAGCAGAGGATTTGATTTAGGTATCAGCTCACTTGGTGGGTTATTTAGGATGGAAGAACCTGAAATCCATTGGTCGTCTGATAATGTGAAAGCCCTGTTCCGGTTCAGCAACGGAAGTGTTACCTGGACAGGTCTTGTCGATGCCTTAAAGGAAGATGGTCTGGTCAGGGTTCTGGCAGAACCCACACTCGTTGCCTTAAGTGGACAGACTGCCAGCTTTCTGGCAGGGGGAGAATTTCCAGTCCTTTTCTCCGAAGATGATGGTATAAGTGTAGAATACAAACCTTTTGGAGTAAGCCTGTCTTTCAGCCCAACTGTGCTGAGCGAAAACAAGATCAGTATCAAGGTCGCTCCCGAGGTATCCGAGATCGACTATTCGATTGGGGTGAGCTACCTGGGATATGTGGTGCCGGGACTTACCACGAGGAGGGCTTCAACCATTGTCGAGCTTGCAGATGGTCAGAGTTTTGCCATCGCAGGTCTTCTCGATGAGAGAATTAGAGACAAGATTTCCAAGTTTCCACTCCTGGGGGACGTTCCTGTTCTTGGCGCGCTGTTTCGAAGCCGCGAATTTCGAAAGAACGAGACAGAACTGATCATTGTTATTACGCCTCATCTTGTAAAACCTCTCGATTTGGCAAAACAGACTCTGCCTACTGATTTCTACATAGAGCCGGACGACATGGAATTATACATCCTGGGATTAATGCAAGGAAGAGAGAAAAACCGGCCCTCGACTGTCAGGGAGGAACTGGATGGGGATTTTGGACACGTAATGCCATATCCGGACTAAGTCATGAGACAGGTAAGTGAAAAAGGCCGTTTAACTGCAGACAAATTTAGGAGAAAGCGATGTTGACCACATACATTAAAATAATCGGATTAATAGTCGTGCTGTCAGTTTTTTCAGGCTGCGGAATGTTCTCCTCTCAAAGGGAGACCATGTTGGTTAGGAATTGGGGGACGTCACTTGAAGCAACAAAACAGAGCCAGATATTGAACCCTGAAGCTGGAAAAAATCTGGACCCTGTTATCGGACTCGACGGGCAGGCAGCATCGGCAGGTATGCAAAGCTACAGGAATGGATTCAAAGAGAAGCAACAGATACAAAAAGTGTTCACAATCGGAATCAAATAGAGGAGGATGACATGAAAAATCAGAAAGGAGCAGCGGCAATAGAGTTTGCCATTGTATTACCACTTCTGGTTTTGCTTATTTTCGGGGGCATTGAATTCGGCCTGCTTTTGTTTAATAAACAAGTAATTACCAATGCCAGCAGGGAAGGGGCACGTGCCGGGATAGTTTCTCAGTCTCCTCGGGTAACTGAAGAAGCTATTAGGGGTATAGTCATAGGTTATTGTGGGGACTACCTTGTCACCTTTGGCGACAATGCTATTGCTCCTAGTGTCAATGTTACAGCCGCAGGGCCAGCTTTTGGAGATGATCTTACAGTTCTGGTGACGTATAAGTATGATTTCTTGGTTCTTAGCAATCTTGGCTTCGGCACAACAGTCTTAAACTCCCAGACCGTTATGAAAATGGAATAATTCAAGCAGGAAGTTACAAGGAGGAACAAGTGAAAATCCGGCAGGAATTAGCCACAATAATAAAGGATGAGTTCGGGGCAACAGCCATCTTAGTCGCTTTAGTGATGGTAGTGTTAATCAGTATCACTGCCCTGGCAGTAGATATCGGTTA
>JAYEMY010000172.1:0-3078 GCA_034718455.1 Thermodesulfobacteriota bacterium | reverse complement strand
AAGAAATTGCCGTATTCAGGGATGTAGCCTTGGCTGAGTTGACAGGGGGCCGTCTCCACATTGCCCATGTAAGCACAAAAGGTTCGGTTGAAATAGTCCGCCAGGCCAAGAGCAGGGGTGTACGGGTAACCGCAGAGACTGCACCCCACTACTTTAGTCTCACAGAAAAAGCAGTATTCGGTTACAACACTTTTGCCAAAATGAGTCCGCCCCTCCGCACGGAGGAAGACCGCCTGGCAGTTATCGAAGGCCTGAAAGACGGCACTATAGATGCTATTGCCACGGACCACGCTCCCCACAGCGTACTTGAAAAGGAATGTGAATTTCAGATGGCTGCAAACGGGATCATAGGCCTTGAAACCGCCATTCCTCTCTCGCTGCATCTCGTAAGAGAGGGCCATATTTCAGCGTCTCAAATGATCAGATGTATGTCCATTTCTCCCTCCAGGATTCTGGGTGTGCCTAAAGGAAGCCTAAATGATGGAAATTCTGCAGATATATGTATCATAGATCCGGAGGCGATTTTTACCTTAACCCGCGAATCTCTTCACTCCTTGAGTTACAACAGCCCATTTCTAGGAAAAAATCTCCAGGGTAAAGCCATTCTCACTCTTATTGACGGCCGCCCGGTATTTGATCCCACAGGACTGTTCCCTTAAATCGTAACTGTTCACGGGATTACCACTGAACTGTAAGCGTTAACATCTCACCCCGGTTTGTCGATAAGTATGACGGAGGTGTTTGTATGAGCTTTACACATCCTGAAAATCTTATCACAGAGGCAACTAATAGCCCAAGTGCTGCCGGACCCAAAATCTTGATAGTTGATGATGACCAAAGCCTCAGGGAGTTTCTTGAGATACTCCTTGCCAGGGAAGGCTACGGTGTATGCTCCGCGCCCAGTGGGAAAAAGGCCCTTCGACTCTTGGACAGGGAAAATGTATCCCTTGTCATAAGTGACGTGAGGATGCCGGGCATAGATGGGATGACTTTACTGAAGGAAATCAAGGCCAAGTACGCAGATATCCCTGTAATACTGATTACTGCCTTTGCCTCCCTGGATACCGCAATGGCGGCAATGAAAGAGGGGGCATGGGACTATCTTACCAAGCCTTTTCGGATAGAAGAAATCAGGGAGGTTGTGGAAAAAGCCCTTAAAACAAGACCAAAGCTCCAGTCCTTGATCAGAGATACTGCTGACAAGATTTACAAGCTTGACAATATGTTGACCAAAAGCCCGGTCATGCTCAAAATATTCCAGCTAATACCCAGGATAGCATCCAGTCATTCCAGTGTACTCATATCCGGTGAAAGCGGCACAGGGAAAGAGCTTGCTGCACGAGCCATTCATAACCTCGGGGTCCGCAAGGACAGGCCATTTGTAGTTATTAACTGCGGAGGCATTCCGGAGAATCTCCTTGAAAGCGAGCTGTTCGGCCACAGCAGAGGGGCCTTTACCGGTGCTGATCGTGCGAAACAAGGTCTCTTTGCCATAGCCGATCAAGGTACCATCTTTCTTGATGAAATCGGAGAACTGCCCATGACCCTCCAGGTCAAACTGTTGAGAGTCGTTCAACAGAAGTCCTTTACATCTCTTGGCGACACCAAAGAAATCAAGGTGGATGTGAGGATATTGGCAGCCACTAACCGTGATCTGGAAAAGGAGGTAATAGCCGGACGATTCAGGGAAGACCTGTACTACAGACTGAACGTGATTCAAATTCGTATGCCACCATTAAGAGAACGTCCTGAAGACATTCCTCTTATGGTCCAGTACTTTCTGGACAAGTATTCCAAAGAACAAAATAAGGCCGTACAGGGCATATCCAGCTTTGCCATGGAGGCATTGCAGAAATACTCGTTCCCTGGAAACGTGAGAGAACTGGAAAATATCATCGAAAGAAGTGTGGCCCTTGCCACCTCAAATCTCTTGCTTCCTGAAAGCCTGTCTCTGGCTGAGTTCAAGCAGCAAAAAACCGCCGAATCCAGCCCCTTTTCTTACGAACCGTGCCTGGGGCCTGATGGTTTAGACCTTGAGCAATTCCTCAGCCATATAGAAAAAACTCTCCTAAAAAAAGCGCTCGAGAGAGCAAACGGGGTAAAAACCGAAGCTGCCGGCATCCTCGGCCTTAACTTCAGGTCCTTTAGATATCGTCTATCAAAATATGCCCTCTAATAATTCAAATGACCGCCTGTTTTATTGTATAACTGCAAGCCGCCTAACTATCCTGGTTCTGCTGCTCTGCAGCACCTATCTTCTATCCAGGTATTTTGTCGATGCTTTAGGCAAAGTGACCGAACTGTCTATAATCCTGGGGGGTGCATTTCTTCTCACTGCTGTTTATATCGTATGGTACAAAAAGAGGGGCCTGAATAAATGGCTCCTCTATTGCCAGACAGTTCTTGACGTCATTCTGGTAAATCTTGCAGTATTTTGGACCTGTGGGCCTGGAAGCCCGCTTGTATTTCTATATCCGGTTGCCATTCTCACAGCATGTATTCTTGGCAGGCAAAAGGAAGGCGCTGCCTCTACCTTCCTGTGCACCATCAGCTATGCTGCCATTTTTTGGCTCTGTGAAATACCGGGAGACAAATTCAATGATGCCATTTACAACTTTTTTATCAACATGGCAGCATTTAACATCATTGGATCTTTGGGCATTGTCCTTGCAAAACGTCTTCAGTACGCAGAAAAAAAGCTGTCAGATACCAAGGTGGATCTGCGCCGTATGGAGGAAATCCATCGCCATCTCGCAAATAGCATCCATTCAGGTCTGATCACAGTAGATGAAAAAGGAAATATCACCTTCTTTAACCAGGCGGCTATTGAGATACTCGGACAAAAAATCATTAACGGATATGGGCAGCCCCTGCAAGAACTCTGGCCGACCGGGACCCGGTTACTGGAGAATTTTAGGGGTGGAGGTGAAGGAGAGCGGCAGGAAGTGAATCACACAGATCCCCACGGCTCACCCGGACTCCTTGGGATATCCACTTTTTTGTTAAAAGGTCACCAGGAGCAACACCTTGGTTACGGAATAATTTTTCAAGACATTACAGAAATAAAGGCAAGGGAAG
>JAYEMY010000171.1:0-3087 GCA_034718455.1 Thermodesulfobacteriota bacterium | reverse complement strand
ATGCGCCAATGGGCTCTATAGCAAATCGCCAAGGACGGGTGGTGGCGGACAATCTGGCAGGTATTCCCAGCACCTTTGACGGGGTAGTCGGGAGCTTTATCATGAAGGTCTTTGATCTCTCTGTCGGCGCTACGGGTCTCAGCCTCGATGTGGCCAAAGCAGAGGGCTTTGACGCTATGAGCGCCCTTTGCGCACAGTATGATCGCGCCCATTTTTTCCCAACCAAGGAAAATATGTTCCTCAACATGGTCGTCGACAGGTCTGACAAAAGGGTACTGGGGCTCCAGGGAATGGGTGCCATGGGAGATGGGCTAATGGCCAGGATCAACGCCGTAGCCGGATTGTTAGAGAGAAAAGCGGTCATCAGCGACTTCAGCAACCTGGAGCTGCCATATGCCCCACCCTTCTCCACGGCTGTTGATATTCTGAATGCCACTGCCAACGTGGCTGACAACATGGTCTCCGGCCGGTTCAGGGCCATTGCAGTAGAAGACTTTGTCGCCTGGCTGGACGGGAAAGAAAGTCACCCTGACTGGTTGGCCATTGACCTCCGCCATCCATCTGAGGCAACACACTTCATAGAAAAATTTCAAGACAGATGGAGACACATGCCCTATGATAAATTCCGGAACGAACACGAACAGCTCCCAAAGAACAAAATGCTTATACTCATATGTAATGCCGGTGCCAAGGCCTATGAAGTCCAGTGCTTCCTTGACAGCGTCAATATAAAAAACACCGTTGTGCTTCCGGGCGGCCTTAATGTAATACGTAATTTAGGGGTCGATTGGTGGCTAAGCTAACAATGAAGGAGAACTCAAAAATGTCCATTCTTAGTTATCTGGCTCTATTATTTACGCCCATCTTTTTCCTGGTCCAGGCCCAAGAGTGCCTTGCGGCTACCTGTCCTTCCAAGGAGATCATACAACAGAAGGTGGTAGAGACCTTTAAGAAAAACATCAGTGTCATAAAGATCCAGCCTAGTGCTGTCCCGGGATTTTGCGAAGTTCAGATAAATTTTAAGAGCCAAAACCGCATCTTATACACTGACCAAAAAGGTGAATTTCTGATCACCGGCGTTATCTTCAGAAACTCAGACGGAACCAATATCACCAAAGAGGCAATTGATGAACTCAATCGTTTTAGTGATTCCGATATCAAACGTCTTGAAGACCTCACTGCCTTTACCGTGGGTTCAAAAGGGGAAATTGTTTACTTCGTTACAGACCCGCAATGCCCGTACTGCGAAAAGGCAGAGAAAATAGTCGTCAACATGGCAGAAGCAGAGGAGTTGCAGTTAAAGGTCCTGCTGTTTCCCCTCAGCTTTCATAAGGGTGCAAAGGAGCAGTGCATATCCGTCATTTGTGACAGCAAGGGACTGGAAGGCCTTCACAGCGGGTACAAATCGGAGAACCAGTGCGAGGAGGGAAAAAACAAGGTTGAAGATACTCTCCGCTTTCTGCAGCAAAAGGGTATAACAGGCGTTCCGACCTATATTTTTAAAGACAGGAAGTATCATTCAGGTGTGCTCAAGGAGCAGGACATGAGGAAACGGCTGGGTTTAAAGGATGAGACCGCTCCCCCCGCTCGTTCCATTGACGGATCATAGACTCCGGCTATATTGTGCTTCAGCTAATTAATATTCTGCACCTGATAACAAGAAGAGGAAACCACTGATGAAAGACTTAAAACAGATGTATAAGACAATACTTGGGGACCAGTTTCCTCTGGAATTCCGCATATCCTTTGGGGATCAAACATTGATCTATCGCAAGCGGACATGGAAGATAAAAAACAACTCTACCGGAGATCTGGAAGAAAAAGGTATCCGTTACGGGGAAAACCCGGACCAGGAGGCAGCACTTTACGAACTCGTAAACGGAAACCTTGTCCTGGGTGACTGCTCTTATATTGAGGCTGGAAACGGTCTGGTAAGCTCAATAAACGAAGAGGATATGATTCAGGCTGGCAAGCACCCAGGCAAAATCAATCTCACTGACGTTGATAATTCTCTTAATATACTGAAATTTCTTGCAAAAAGTCCTGCTGCCGTCATAGTGAAACACAATAACCCCTGCGGAGTAGCCTACGGCAATACCCTTGAAAATGCCATTATAAAGGCATCCAGGGCGGACAGGTTGGCTGCGTTTGGCGGCTGCGTTTCCCTGAACAGGTCCATAGACAAACCAACAGCCGAGGCACTTAACAACCAGTATCTTGAGGTGGTGTGTGCACCTGATTATGAAGAGGGCACAGTAGATATACTGTCGCAGAAGAAAAACCTGAGAATTATCCGGATCAAACGGATCGACCAACTGGAGACCTATTGGGACAGGCGTTTCATAGACTTCAAGAGCCTTATAGACGGAGGAATCATAGCTCAGCAATCCCCTGTAAACAAAATCCGTACCAGGGAGGACTTGAAACCTGCTGAATGTGAATACCAGGGTAAGACATACAAGATCAAACGTCTGCCGGATGACAGAGAATATGAAGACATACTGTTCGGCTGGGCAGTTGAGCAAGGAGTTACTTCCAATTCCGTAATCTATGTCAAAAATGGAGCAACTACCGGCATAGGCACGGGTGAACAGGACAGAGTCGGTGTAGCGGAAATTGCTGTCCACAAAGCATACACAAAGTATGCAGACATTCTCTGCTATGACAGGTTTGGAATACCGTATAAGGATCTTGAGCTCCAGGTAAGTAAAGGAAAGCGTGACGTTGGCGAAAAGGATGAGATCGATCAACAGGTAAAGGCGGACCGTGGCGGCCTTCCGGGTTCTGTTATGGTCTCTGACGCATTCTTCCCATTCAGGGACGGGGTGGATGTAGGTATCCATCAGGGCATTTCGGCAATAGTACACCCGGGTGGCTCCATGAGAGATTGGGAATCTATCGAGGCGTGTAACGAGGCCGACCCCCCGGTAACCATGTCATTTACTGGTCAAAGGGCCTTTAAACATTAGGTAAGCGTTTACAGGGCACCGCACCTGCTTTGTTGTCGGGCACTTGAAGTACAGGAAGTACGTCTGCGTGCCCGTACGCCTCGCATCTGCAGCACCCTGTAAACGCTTACAGTTCGGT
>JAYEMY010000170.1:0-12132 GCA_034718455.1 Thermodesulfobacteriota bacterium | reverse complement strand
TTCTCTTCATACCCGGTCCAATGAGGTTTCCCATAGTCATGGCTGTAGTGAACCGTGCATTGTCTGCACCCATCAGTATCTGGAACGACCACCAGGACATAATGAGCCAGAGGGATATCGGCTGGATCCAGACCTTTGCAGACACCGGCCAGGAGGCCTTTGATCTTATGCTTCATGCCTTCAGAGTGGCTGAAGACAGACGGGTGTCCTTACCCATGATCGTAAACATTGACGGCTTTACTCTAAGTCACGTTGTCGAGGCTGTAGAGCTCTTGAGCCAGGAGGAGGTGGATCAATATCTTCCTCCCTTCAAGCCCCGCTATCGCCTGGATACCAGAAAGCCCATCACCATGGGTCCTGTAGGTATGCCTGAGATATATTCAGAGGCAAAGGTCGCGCACAATGAAGCACTCAAGGCGTCCAAGAGAGTGATACTCCAGGGATGGAAGGAATTTGCCGATCTTTTCGGGCGTCAGTACAATCCTGTTGAGACCTACCGCTCTGAAGATGCCGAAGTTTTACTGGTCACCATGGGCAGTATTTCCGAAACAGCCATGACCGCAATAGACACCATGCGTGATAAAGGGCAAAAGGCAGGGCTTGTAAAGATCCGTCTATGGCGTCCATTCCCCGGGCCGGAATTTCGAAAGGCCGCAGGAAAGGCAAAAATTCTGGCTGTAGTGGATCGCTGCCTGGCCCCTGGCGCAATCTGCGGTCCTGTGGGTGCTGAGCTCAGGTCTCTTTTCTACAAGGTGCCCGGGTCTCCTAAGATTTTCAACTTTATTGCCGGGCTTGGTGGACGGGATGTAACCGTTGGGCGGTTTGAAGAAATGGTCGACAAGGCCACAGCATTTGCCAAGAAACGTCCAAAGGAACTATACGAAGTGATCGGAGTGCGTGAAAAATGATACCTGAATTCGAAAAATTCACACGATTTAAGGCAAAGAATCTCCCCAAGGAAGAGCTGATTGCACCGGGCCACAGGGCATGTCAAGGCTGTGGTGAAATCCTTGCCCTTAGAATGGCTATGAAGGCCCTGGGGAAAAATGTGATTGTCTGTATGGCCACAGGCTGTATGGAGATCATTACTACTCCATATCCACAGACTGCCTGGAAAGTACCATGGATCCACATTGCTTTTGAGAATCCGGCATCCGTGGCATCGGGCATAGAGTCTGCCATGAAGGTCCTGAGACGCAAGGGCAAGATCTCTAAGAAACACGTAGACATAGTGGCAGTGGGAGGAGACGGTGCAACAAGTGATATAGGTCTTGGCTGGATATCCGGTGCCCTGGAGCGAGGCCACGACTTCACTTATATATGCCTGGACAACGAGGCATACATGAACACAGGAGTTCAGCGCTCCAGTTGTACACCATATGGGGCTATGACAACCACCAGTCCTCCGGGGAAAAAGAGCTTTGGCCAGGTCACCTGGAAAAAGAACGTGCCGGGAATAGCAGTGGCCCATAACATCCCCTATGTAGCTACGGCTTCACCTGCCTATTTCCTGGATCTTATGAATAAAGTAAAAAAGGCGGCCCTGGTCAAAGGACCTGCTTATATTCACATATACTCACCGTGTCCAACAGGTTGGGGATCGGCACCTGAGCGCTCAATCGAGTTTGCAAAACTGGTAGTGGAGACAAAGGTCTTCCCACTGTATGAAGTTATCGAAGGACGCTACATCATGAGTCGCAAGATAACAAAACCCAAGCCTGTTCAGGAATATCTGAAAGGTCAGCGTCGCTTCCGCCACCTGGATGAAGAACATATTGCCTACATCCAGCAGCGTGTGAATGCCGACTACGAAAAACTGGTCAGGTTATCAGAGATGACATAATCATTTTTATTCCATTGCCAACCTTCAAAGGGCGTTTTTTAAACGCCCCTTTTTTTGGGAACTGTCCGCGAGTTCCTGCTCAATTCTCTATTTGTGTTCACCTTTTATGGCTTCAACAGCCTCTTCTGCCTTTTCTGTCACTGCTTCAGCAGCCTCTTCAGCCTTCTCCTCAACGGTTCCAGCAGCCTCTTCTGTTGTCTCCTCAACGGCTCCAGCAACCCCTTCCACCTTCTCCTCAACGGTTCCAGCAGCCTCTTCTACCTTTTCCCCAACAGTCTCCAGGGCACCCTCCTGTTCGGTTGCCTTGGCTCCTTCCTCGGCCATTTCGCTTACATCCTGCTTCACCTTCTCGACACCTGCTTCTTCTTTCTTGTCGCATCCGATAAAACTGAATGCCCCGACGAGAGTCAATGCCAAAATCCAAATTGTGAGTCTTCGCCTCATAGTCCTTTTCTCCTTGTTAAAAATTAACACCATATCTCACAAAGGTTATCCGATATAACCCCTTAAGCACTGAGTTATTTTGTATATGTTCACAGGTTATATTAAAAAATGAACGTCGAACATCGAATGAAAAACAAACATCCAATATCGAATATTCAACGACTATTTCTGTTTCTTGTCAACCGTTTTGATACATATGGGAGCCGTCTTTCTTCCAGGTCATAAGTCTCTTTCTTCATCTTTTCCATTCAAAATTCGATGTTGGATGCTCGATGTTCGATGTTCATCAATTTATTATACCCCCTTTGATCCAGACTTTTTAGGAATTCCATGTTTTCAGAGGAACCGCAAAATACCTTTACTTCACTTGTAGCAAAGAACGGCAATGGTGTCCACATTAGCAGTACTCTTAGTTTAGGCCTGGGTGCGGACATGCCTTGCCCGTAGGAGGTACCAGACCACAGGATGCACAGACAATATTTGTGGGAAAAATGGAACAGGGCATCAAGGGCCAAGGATTAAAGTCGAACTCCAAACAGGCCGATAATAATACATGAGTGACGGAATGGCTTTTGGTATTGAAGGCAGGACGACAAGGAGAAAAGTTATGGAAAAAAGGAAATTGAGGAAAAAATTTGGTTTGGGAAATTGCCTGGCAGTAGGTCTGGTGTTTTTGCTGCTACCTTTTAGCCAGGCATTGGGGCAGACGATTGATACCTTTACAACAGAACAGCCCAGAATTAAGCGGTTCTGCAACATTGAGGGTCATGGAACTGAGAGCTCGACTATAGGTCCTGATGCGGCTGAGGTTATAGGCGGGTATCGCTACATCTGGATTAATTTGACTGCAGGGTCAGGTAGTGTCGGAACGAGCATGTCGGTTACCAACGGAGAAATGAAGTTTTCAGTAGACAGCGGGGCTGTCGGGGGAAATGAGGTCAGGTGGACTGGTAACGTAAGTGAGGATGCTTTCAGTCTGGATGCTGGTTTCAATCCAAACGACACGTTTAGGATAGTAGTTATAGATGATGATCTTCCTGTTCCTCTTTATCTTCAAGTCTTCACCGACGCTGCAAACTATTCAACATATATATGGGCTCTCCCCGGGAACATTATTAACACTCCTACCGATTTCTATGCGGCGTGTAATGACCCTGGTTGGGTTGCAACAGGTACCGGTGTTGAATGGAGTGACGTGGGCGCCATCTATCTAGGGGTTGCATCAACATCCATGCTGGATATTAGTATTGACCTGCTTGAGCTCCAGGCCTCCGAGCTTTCCTGCGTCAAAAGTTTCGACAATCATGAGGTAAATACGGGCGATGTAATAACTGCCACTGTTGAGGTCCAAAATACGGGCGATGCTCCTTCCGGCCTTATTGACATCACAGGTACGCTTGATGCAGGTCTGTCTTACGTGGCGGGTTCCGCTTTGGTGGATGGCCTTCCCAATGAGCCTGCAGGTGGATCCGTGGGGCCGCTGGTATGGCAAAATTTAGGACCGATAGCAACGGCGGCAAACATGACCCTAACCTATGACATCTCTGTAGATAGCATAAGCACAGGGGACAGACTGTGTAGCTATGTGATGGTCGAGGATCATGACACTCAAACTTTATATACAGAGTGTGAGGACTGTGTAACCTTCCATGATGCTCCTATTAAGGAGGTTCCTACCTTTACCCAATGGGGAATGATTGCGTTTTCCCTACTCCTTGCCGCCAGTGCGGTATGGTTCATACAGCGCAACAGGTCAATATCTGATCTCTGAGTGTATACAGACTTATTCCGCACAAAATGTAAACCCACTATAGGGCGCATTAACATGTTGGGGGAGGGAATCCATACGTAGTTGTTTTGAAAAATGAACATCGAACATCGAACATCCAACATCGAATAAAAAACAAACACCCAATACCGAACATTCAACAGCTATTTTTGTTTCTTCATCTTTTCCTATTCAACGTTCGATGTTCTCAGATTAAAGAAGGACTAATTGATCTCAAAACAGGTTGGAGATGATCTCATACCCACCAATCCAGGAACCGATCATGCTACCGAGGCCTGGAAGCAAAAAAGCCAAAAAGACTTTCAGCAGTTTGTTTGTCCACCAGCCGATCAGCGTGGACATGTCTTCAAGTACTGTTTCAAATTCCCTGACCACCGGCGGCTGAACCAAAACCTGGACAAAGGCGGTGACATAGCCGGCACCGATGACAGGTGTCAGGCTGGTCACAGGCGCCGCGGCAAAGGCGGTGACAATGGTAAGCGGATGAGCTAAGGCCAGCATTGCCCCTATGGAAGAAGGAATACCGTTAGCCAAGATCCAATAAATAATATTATCACCAGCTACATCACACCCTTTGTTCCATGCGATTACTCCGAGAGAGGCAAAGATTACCGCAGGGATAGACCAGCCCAGGACCCTCCATATCGGGGAGACAGGCGGAATAACATTGATTTCCTCCATCCGGGCATGCCTGTCTTCCAGCAATGCCTTTTTGATTCCCTCGACATGGCCCGCACCCACCACTGCAACGATTCGCTCGCCCTCTGCGTTCTTGATTTTTTCGGATAAAAACGTGTCTCGTTCGTCGATAAGGACCCGCTTCAGCTCCGGCAGGGCCTGCCCCAGTTCCAGCATAAGTTCTGAAAGGACATCTGTTTTCTTTAATTCATTCAGCTTTTCCTCGGTAAGTTCGGTCCGATCAAACAATCCAGCGAATAGACTGGCCAACAGATAGTTTTTCTTAAAAAAGGATGTAGCATACCAGGCCCGCCGCAGAGTGACCCTGACATCGCGGTCGCACAGGGCTATGGGAATCCCTTTTTCCTCCGCAGTCTTCACAGCCACCAGAAGTTCCGTACCGGGTAATACCCCAAGCTGGTTCCCCAGCTTTTTCTGGTAGGAAGCCAGCATCAGGTTGAACAACAGGGTGCTGAGCTGTTTTTTGCGGATGATTTCCTTAAGATCCAGGGATTCCCAGCGTTTTTTTTTGGACAGTGTCTCGTACCTTTTGGCATCAAGCTCTACGCACACGCAGTCCGGGGTTTCGCTTTTAATCACCCTGCGGACCAAATCGACCGAATCCTTAGAGATATGAGCCGTGCCGATAAGGATTATCTCCCTGGTTCCCAGATGGATGACCTGTACGTCCGATGGATAATCTCTGTTTAATCGTTCTTGATACAGCATCAATATTTTTCCAATAATTGTGAGCTTCTTTCAAAAACTCTGGATTTTGTGAAAGGCTCAGTGTTATTATTCTAATCCTGAGAAACAGGAACAGTGCCTAAAGTGAGCTAAAGTTTAAAGTGCCTAAAGTTAAGGTATCGCTTCGCTCCGTCTATTTATATTAACCGTGCTGAAAGCGTGCACCACAATTTTAGCTCACTTTAGGCACTTTAGCTCACTTTAGTTTATTTCGTCTATGACGAGGTAACTTTGATCACCTCTTCCATGGTGGTTGTCCCAGAGAAAAGTTTTCTGCAGGCGTCATGCTTTAGTGTCCTCATTCCCTCTTTGAATGCCTGCTTTTTAATTGCCTCTTCATTTTCTTCCAAGTGTATCATTTCTTTGATTGTATCAGAGATAGAGAAGACCTCGTAGATCCCGATCCTGCCCCAATAACCCGTATTGCGGCAGCGGCTGCAGCCCGTGCCTTTTTTTATCTGTGCGTATTCGGAGGCTTGGCAGCCAAAGGCCCTTAGCCGATCCGCCGGGATCATTACGGGTTTGCCGCACGATTTGCAGACCATACGCACAAGCCGTTGTGCCACAATTCCAATCAGGGTGGATGCGATAAGGTAAGGATCAAGGCCAAGGTCCTTCAACCTCGTAATCGCGCTGACGGCATCATTGGTGTGCAGAGTGGAAAAGACCAGGTGGCCGGTCAGGGCTGCCTGTATGGCATACCGGGCGGTTTCACCATCCCGTATCTCCCCGATCATGACGATATCCGGGTCCTGTCTCAGTATGTTCCTGAGTATCGAAGCAAATGTCACATCTATTTGTGGCTGTACTGCTATCTGATTAAACTCTTCACAAACCATTTCAATAGGATCTTCCACAGAAACAATATTGATATCCGGTGAGCTGAGGTGTCGAAGTGTAGAGTAAAGCGTAGTAGACTTTCCGCTTCCTGTTGGTCCTGTAACAAGTACTATGCCATGGCTGTTCTGTATAAAATGTTTGTAGGCATGAAGGTCCTTTTCTGAGAATCCAAGCTTGTTTAAGTCGCTGAAGAGTATATCCGCACTTTGCAGCCTCAGCACGACCTTTTCACCAAAGGCAACCGGTATAGTAGAGACCCTGACCTCTGCCTCATCCTCTTTCCATGCAACTTTCAAACGACCATCCTGAGGCCGGCGTTTTTCCGCTATATCCAGCCTGGACATGGTTTTTATTCTTGTACATATTGGTTCGTGTACTACCCTGGGCAGACGGTAGATGGTATGCAGAATTCCGTCTATGCGAAGGCGTATCCAGGACTGTGTTCGCTTTGGCTCTATGTGAATATCGCTGGCACGCTGATCCAGAGCATACTGAAAAAGATGGTCCACTGCCTTGTGTATGTATTTGTCTGAGGATGCGACATCCGGAGATGCCAGCCGCACATACTGTTCCAGGTTGGATATATCCGCTGTGGGAATTTTGAGCACATTTTCAGCAGCAGCAATGGATTGTTTAAAGTCAAAGAATTCACTTATAATGCGCTCGATGTCTCTGCGGGGAGCCACTGAGATACGGGTCCGGGCCTGACATGCCCTCTCGACATCCTGTTGAAGCTCTTGATCTTCATGGTCGTAGCAGACTATATCGAGCCGGCCATCGTCCCACGAAAGAGGCAGGACCAGGCGCTTTTTGGCAAAAGAGGCTGGAAGTGTCTTTGTAACAACCTCCATATCAAGGCGTAAGGGATCCAATCGCCTGAACGTCCACTTATGATCTCTTGCAATAAGAGAAATAATATCTGCTTCTTCAAGATTAGTGTCAGGGGAATTCGCTCGGGGGAGTTGCAGCGAATCCAGCCATTGCACAAGATCCTGGCCCTTCCGTTTAGGTATGGAGAGTTTGGGTGTTAATTCAGCGATCTGCTCTTTTGATAGAAGCCCTTCCTTTTCAAGGATATGGAAGATATAGTTAGGGTCGTAGTATGGATGAGACATGAGCCTGTGTGTCCTTCTGGTCTTGAGTTTAATTATACTATAAACGGTTATATTTTGAGTCTTTATTATGTTTTCTACCACGAAGCGCGCGAAGAACACGAAGAAAAACTGGCATCCTTCACGACAAGTCAAAAGTAGTTTACACTAAAGATAATATAGCGCAAAAAATATGACTTGTGCGATTAGCTATTAGCCGTTAGCTTTTAGCTTAACAGTTCGTTTTTATACAATGTTTTTACCTAATAGCTAAAGGCTAACAGCTAATGGCCGGCATCCGTTTATGTTGAAAAAGTGTAAATTACAGAATGAAGGATGCCAGGAATTTACATTTGAGTTTGCAAATTCATGTCAATTGCTCGTTTCCTGATATCATCTGATACCCTCTCAAGGACACGGAGCACACTTACCCTCACGGGCAGGGAGGCGCATCACTTGACGCACGTGAGGCGTTTGGGGCCGGGGAGCCTTATCGAACTTATAGACGGCTTCGGAGCGGTAGCCAAAGCAAAAATCATCCGGGTAAATAGGACAGGAGTAGATTTGCATATTGTGGAGGTCTCAGAACAGCAAAATGATTGCCTGCCGATTAATCTGATTGTGGCCCTGCTCAAGGGAGACCGCATGGCCTGGATGATACAGAAGGCGACTGAGTTTGGGGTTCAGACTATCTATCCTGTAATTACTCAACATACTGTGGTAAAAGTAGATATTGAAAAGACCGGCAGACATCTCGTCCGCTGGGAGGAAATAGCCGGGCAGGCATTGAAGCAGTGTAAAGGAAGTCTTGTACCGACTATCTGCCCGGTAGTTTCCCTGGAAAAGGCCTTGGAAAAGGTCTCTTATGCCGGGGCAAAAATTCTTCTCTGGGAGTCGGAAAAGAAGCGTTCCTTATTTTCTGCTTGGAGAGACCAGGGAAACAATATTCCTGTGGTTGTTATAGTCGGGCCGGAAGGAGGCTTTTCCAGGGAAGAAATCCTGGCATGTCAGGGAGCGGGCTTTTCCACTGCCACTATGGGAAGAAGGACACTCCGTTCAGAGACCGCAGCCATTGGAGCAGTGGCGGCCCTGGCAGCAATGATACAGTCTGGTAGGGTTGCGGTAAAACGGGCGTTGTAATCCCATGAACGGTTATGATGACTTCAGGTTTGGAGGAAAAACGTTGAGCAAGGAATGCTATCATGCCTTGGTGTTGGCCGGAGGGTTTGGGACCAGACTTTGGCCGAGAAGTAGGAAACACAAAGCTAAGCAGTTTCTCTGCATCCATAGCCGGGAGACGCTTCTTGAGCAGACTATTTCCAGAATTCGACCCATGTTTCCATGGGAGAGGATCTGGGTAATTACAAAACCGGCTCAGGAGGAAGATGTGTTAGCCCACGTTCCATGCCTTATCAGCTCAAATATGCTCATTGAGCCATGCCCTAAGGGGACTGCGGCTGCAATTTCCTGGGCTACGGCCAGGATTGAGTCCCTTCATCCCAATAGTTTGATAGCAGTTCTACCTTCCGACCATCTTATAGAGGATGAGGATGACTTCAGATGTGTTCTGGATGCCGGACTCTCCTTTGCCGGATCTAATCCTTGCCTTGTTACTTTTGGGATAAAGCCTGTTAGGGCTGAGCCTGCTTATGGTTATGTGGAGATTGGCAGGTTAAGAACCAAGATAATGGGTAACAATTGCTATGACGTTACGGCATTCCACGAAAAGCCGGACAGCGAGACTGCGCTCGATTATTTTTCATCAGGGACTTTTTTTTGGAATAGCGGAATTTTTGCTTTTTCATCCAAGGTGTTGTTTGAAGCCCTTAAAAAATGGATGCCCGCAGCATGGGAGCCCCTTGAACATATCAGTTCCCTTTACGGCTCAAGAAAAGAAGCATCCATGGTCAGCAAATACTATGACCTGATACCGGAGGATTCTCTGGATAAAGGTCTTCTGGAAAAGGCCTCTAATGTCGTGGTCTTTCCATGTGATTGTGGCTGGCATGATATGGGTGTATGGGAAACCTATTATGATCTATCGACCAGGGATAAAGACGGCAATGCCGTTGATGGACTGGTCGCCTCTGTTGGATGCAAAAATTGTCTGCTCATGTCGGAAGGTGGTATCCTGGTGGCTGCTGTGGGGACAGAGGATATGGTAATTGTGGCTGAAGGTGATGCGGTGCTGGTCTGTCCCAGAAACAGGCTTAATGAGGTTAAACAGGCAGTAGAAAAGATCAAGGAAAAAGGTCTTTCGGAATATCTCTGATGAAGATCCGTGCTAATCACCTTACAGTCCTTCGGATCATACTGTTGCCTCTGCCGTATTTCTTGATCTACGGAGATATCAGGGCAAAGGTCATAGCCCTCGCAGGCTTTACACTCTTAGGTTTTACTGACTATCTTGATGGCCTGATGGCCCGCCGTGACGGTAGCACACCTCTGGGCAAGCTCCTTGACCCAATTGCCGACAAGATTTTTATAGCTGTTACCCTGATCCCCCTGGTAGATCTTGGCATCCTTCCCATTTGGATTGTATGGCCCATTTTTTTAAGGGAATTCCTGGTAACAGAGTTCCGCAAGTTTTGTGCAAAATCGAGAAAGCAGCTCCGTGTCACTGAACTTGCAAAAATCAAGACCACTCTTCAAATGATAGGGACGGGCCTGATTTTCATGACTGATATGTTCCAGGGCAAAACAGTTCTTATAGCATTTTTGTCCGGTGCCTTGCTGATCACTCTATTCCTGGCTGCAGCCCTCTATTGGAGGAATAGTCACCTGTCAACTCGTTTACAAATGGCATTGGGCCTTCTTGTATTTGGACTTGCCGTAGGGCTGTTACTTAGACCGCCCCATATTATTATTACTTATGGCCTTGTTATGCTTGGAATTACCCTGGTGTCCGGCAGCCAGTATCTTATTATAGGTTTTCCGGAATGTCTGAGACAAGGGCTGCCGGCCCTGGGAAGACTTATTGCCTCGTTAATGCTTCCACTCTTGTCACTCGCCCTGATGCCTTTAGCTCCAAAAGAACTGAGCAGCCTGGTGGTCCTTATTGTGGCGTTTGAGTTTGGGAGCCAGGGGCTTGACGTGTGGGCAATGCAAGAGGGAGAAAGCGATATCTCCTGGATAAAAAGGCGTATACTCATACCTGTCGCCTTGCTGCCGCTGGTGCTTGGCTGTGTGTTTTATGGGTTTGAAAGTGCGATTCAGATCTTTCTTTGGATTACAACCGGTCTTTGTATTTGTTACACAGTAGGTAATATCCGGATATACTGGAAAGCTGGCTGCAGAACTCATAAGCTTTTTCCGGAACAAAACACGAAGCAGTAAAAAAACGCGAAGCAAACCCCTTGCCGAAATAATTCCGTATCGGAGTTCGGATACTTGTTTCATGCCTGGCAAGCTGGCTTGCCGCCTATGATGTTGATTGTGGTGTCCATAATTTGACTATGTTTCTCAGACTCAAAATGGTCGTGAGCCCTGCACAAAGACACAGCAAAACCGGCCATCTCCAAGAAAACTTGGATTTTACCTGATATTTGCAAAAGTAGCGATAAAGGCCTTTGGCGGAAAGGTAGGCCTGGCAAAATCCCAGTTTTTTCCCACTCCAAGCTTCATGGTGAACTGCTTTTGCTGATGGCTCGAATCGGATACGCCATCCCTTGGCCAATGCTCTGTGACACCAATCCACATCATTGAAATATAATGGAAAATGCTTATCCAGTTCACCAACATCCTCCCAACACTCTCGCCGGATCAAAAGGGCTGACATCATAGGCTGCTCAACATCTCTTGGATTGTTGTGGTCCCAGTCAACCATTTTCCAGCTTTTGCCGGGAAATAATTTGTCGAGTTGAAACCCGGATTGAGACAAATTTAAGAAAGTCGGCAAACGCCGGCATGATGGCTGGATCCTGCCATCCGGATAAACAAGCTGTGGGGCTATAGCTCCAACTCCTTGGTCAGAATTGAGCGCTTTCAAGAGATACTCTAAACATCCTGGGAACAATCGTACATCGTTGTTCAGTAAAAACAGGTAATTCCCTCGGCTAGTTCTTGTCCCCTGATTCGTAGGAATAGCAAAAAAAAGATTTTGGGAATTGCGGATTAATTGTACCTCTGGGTAATTATGGATAATGTGCTCTATACTACCATCTGTGGATCCGTTATCTACCACAATTATTTCATGCGAAATTTTCCCACAGGACTCCTGGATACTCTCTAGGCATTGGCCTAAAATAGGGAGTCCATTCCAGTTGACGATTATGAAGGAAACCAGTGGCATGATTTATGTGGTCCCGGGCAGATAGATAGGGCACGGAAGGCTGAATCAGATTGCTTTTGCCTTTCAGCCCGGCTGCATTGATAGCAGCATACATTTTTTAAATTCCGCAAATAATAGATAACATAATCGCCAACAATGTCGTCCATGTCGTAGTGGGGGAATATCACAGCCCTTTTTATATTGGAGTTATCCATCGATATATTGGCATCCTTCATTCTGTAGTTTACACTTTTTCAACATAGACGGATGCTGGCCATTAGCTGTTAGACTTTAGCTATTAGCTAAAAACATTGTATAAAAACGGACTGTTAAGCTAAAACCTAACGGCTAATAGCTAATCGCACAAGTCATATTTTTTGAGGTATATTATCCCTAAAAGTGTAAACTACTTTTGGCTTGCTATGAAGGA
>JAYEMY010000169.1:0-3115 GCA_034718455.1 Thermodesulfobacteriota bacterium | reverse complement strand
ACTAAGTCATGAGACAGGTAAGTGAAAAAGGCCGTTTAACTGCAGACAAATTTAGGAGAAAGCGATGTTGACCACATACATTAAAATAATCGGATTAATAGTCGTGCTGTCAGTTTTTTCAGGCTGCAGAACGCTTCCTCAAAGGGAGACCATGTTGGTTAGGAATTGGGGAACGTCTCTTGAAGCAACAAAACAGAGCCAGATATTGAACCCTGAAGCTGGAAAAAATCTGGACCCTGTTGTCGGACTCGACGGGCAAGCGGCAGAGGCAAGTATGGAAAAATACAGGAAAGGATTTAAAGAGAAGCAACAGGCACAAACATTGGAGTTCACAATCGGAACCAAATAGGAGGATGATATGAAAAATCAGAAAGGAGCGGCGGCGATAGAATTTGCCATTGTATTGCCGGTTCTGGTTTTGCTTCTCGTCGGGATCATGGAATTCAGCATTCTCCTTTATGACCAGGCTGTGATTACCAATGCCAGCCGCGAAGGGGCCAGGGCTGGAATCGTCTTCGACGAGCCGCCAATATCGGACGCAGAGATTGAAGCCGTTGTGAATAACTACTGCGCCGGACACATGATAACATTTGGAGCAGTCTCAGGTGTCACTACCAGCGTATCGCTGGCAGGGAGCGGTCCATCCGGTGGTCCCGTTTCCGGCGATCCAATGACTGTCTCAGTAAATTACCATTATGATTTTCTGGTCATTCCCAATTTTCTCAACGATCTTGCCGGAGGAATTGACCTGGCGGGTCAGACAGTGATGAGGATGGAATAATCCAAATACAGGAACAAGGCAGATGAAAAAATTTCTAATACAATCAATACTGAGTAATCAACGAGGCGCAACTGCCATCGTGGTCGGCTTATGCTTATTTTTACTTATAGGTTTCGGTGCCCTGGCCGTTGACATCGGCCATCTCTGTGTAGCGCGTAATGAGCTTCAAAATGCGGCCGACGCAGGCGCACTGGCAGGAGCGCGGTTTTTATACAACAACGACGGCACTGCTGTAAATACGGGGGCGAATCAGATCGCCCGTGATGCGGCTATGGCAAACATGAGTGAGCGGGTTCCGGTTGATGTCAACTGGACTGGTGGAAACGAAGGAGACGCGCAGAGGGGTCACTGGAGTTTTGCCACCAGGACCTTTACCCCTAACGATTCTCTCTTACCAACGGAGTTATCGAATGTCCCTACTGCCGAGCTGGACGCCGACACCGATTTCATAAATGCCGTCAAGGTTACGGCCAGAAGACAGGCCACGCCTATAGCATCTTATTTAGCCGGGATCTTCGGCCATGAAAGCTTTGAAGGTGCTGCCAATGCAACGGCATACATCGGGTTTGCCGGCGACCTGCCACCGCACGACGTGGATCAACCCATCGCCATTTGCAGGGATAGCCTATTGAACGGTGATGAATACACCTGCAATGTCGGGCGAATGATCAACAGCGGACAGGACGCAACAACTAACGAGACCGGGGGATGGACCGATTTTAACCAGGATAACCCCTGCAACGGGGGCACGAATGCCCAGGAGGTGAAAAGTCTCGTGTGCGCCGAAGGGAACCCGGAGATAATTTTTCTCGGCGAAAATATTGCGACAAACGGAGGCGATATCCAGAGCGCCTTTAACGACCTGATTCAATGCTGGGCGGGTAACACCACAAAGACACAACTATGGCCGCTTACCTTGCCGGTGGTGGACTGCGGCGATCAAAACAACGTGGGGACCTGCCAGGAGCTTGTGGGCGCTGTTGAAGTCAACATAGTCTGGATAACCGGGGCAGGGGCAGACCCTAACTACAATGACGCACCGACTCAAATGGATACCTGGTCAAATAGTGACCCTGATGGTGAAATACGCTGGAATGATTTTGTCTCACATTTCCATCTGGAAAATGTTGACGGAAGCCCGGCTCCGTATGCTAAAAAATCCATATATTTCCTGCCGGACTGTACACCTCATGACCCGATGGGCACTTCCGGCGGGGAAAACTTCGGCATCCTGGCAGAGATACCGAAGCTTGTACAGTAAATGGTGAATTGGACCGCCACAAGACAAAAGACATTGTAAGGGGAAGATTCCATGGGTGATAATAATACTATCCGGATCAAGATAGAGGTTAAGCAGGCAGGCCTCGAGAAAAAGCTGAATGAGATCATCAGCTCTACTGAAAGGATGCATGTGCAAAGGGCCCAGGATACCCGCCGGACCGATCTCTTGATCTTTGAGCTGGGCGATGATACCGCAAATGAATTTCAGTACATCGAGTCGCTGTTGAATTCGGAGGCAGTTACCGAGGTCTTCCTGATATCGGAAAATTCCGTCCCGGCTGTGCTGCTGCAGGCAATAAGGACCGGGGCCAAGGAATTTTTTCCTCAACCAATTAACGAAGAAGAAGTAAGGCAGGCACTTGAAAAATTCAAAGATAGAAGAGACAAGCCGGGCCGCAAGGAGTCGGATGGGATCGGCCGGATCATAACCGTAATCGGTAGTAAGGGTGGAGTGGGGACGACTACGGTTGCTGTGAATCTGGCTGTCAATCTTGCCGGGAAGAAAAGCGTTCTGCCATCAGTGGCACTGATAGACATGAACACGCTGTTCGGAGAAATTCCGCTCTTTCTGGAGCTCAAGCCGGGGTTTGATTGGGGTGAAATTACCAAGAATATTGTCCGTCTGGATTCCACCTTTTTAATGAACATCCTTACAAAACACCCATCAGGGGTTTACGTCCTCCCATCACCGGGCCACCTGAATAATCGTGAACCAATGATTCCTGAGCTTGTGGGCCGTCTTATCGGTTTTATGCAGAGGATTTTTGACTTTGTGATAATTGACGGCGGGCAATCCCTGGATGAATCTTCTCTGAAGATCCTGGAAATGTCGGACATTGTTTTACTCACAACTCTTTTGAGCTTTCCCTGTTTGTCCAATACCAACAGGCTTTTGGAGTCATTTGGTGATTTGGGCTATCTTCCGAAAGAACGCGTCAGGATTGTGGTGAATCGTTATTTAAAAAACTCGGATATTTCTCTCAATGACGCTGAAGAGAGCATTGGCAAAAAGGTATTCTGGACCATACCGAATGACTATAAAACCACGATGTC
>JAYEMY010000168.1:0-3122 GCA_034718455.1 Thermodesulfobacteriota bacterium | reverse complement strand
GCCGGATACTGATAACGATTAGATCTAGGATTCGCTATAGGTGAGAATTCCGCCGGACCTTTTGCAGGAGCTGTTACAGGCTCAATAGGGAATCTGCGCCTTATAGACATCCAAGTGTTCAACTAGCTGTTTTTAAAAGAGAAGTTTTTTAGCTTGACAGGGGTAAGATAGGATGTCCCCCAGATCGTCCCCCAGATCCGGCTGAAATAATTGTGGGATTGAAGGGACAAAGATTTTCCGAAGCAAAAGGGACCGCTAGCCCCAGCCGAACATCTCACTGAACAAAGATACGCCGTACATAATAGACATGCCTCCCCGGATAAGGACACTAACTTCCGCCGCACAACCGCCTCACTTACCGTGTCCTCTGAACCACAGGGCTTTGTCATCTTGTGCTGCCTTACCCAGAAACTTGGCCTTATATGAGATTTCTGTTCCCCGGATCGAGTCAGGGGCAGGATTGGCTCATAGCTTTGCACTCCGGCTTCCTTCACCTGCCTGTCAGGGACCTCACCTCGCGATGATGCCATTGCCTTCGGCTAGTACTTTCGTTACCTGACCGGCGACGTTGGGCGAGAAAGATAAAAATTTGCCTTGGAATAGCATGAAGTCCGTGCTATCATGAATTCATGATTCAATCTTTCAGGAACAAAGGAACAGAAGATATTTTCAACGGCAAGAACACCAAAAATGCCCGAAAGATCTGCCCCCGGTCTTTATGGAAGATCGCTTCAAGAAAACTGGATCAAATTGACTCTGTCCAGTTTTTGGAAGAGCTTAGAATCCCACCTGGCAACAATCTTGAGGCGTTGTCAGGGGATAGAATTGGAGAAAACAGCATTCGCATAAATGATCAGTATCGAATTTGTTTCAAATGGGCAACGAATGGCCCTTATCAAGTTGAAATTACAGATTATCATTGAATAAAGAGGAAAGAAAATGGTTAGAATACCAAGTCATAGAGAGCCAACCCATCCAGGCGAGATGCTTCTTGAGGAATTCTTAATTCCTATGGGTATCACACAGAGAGAACTGGCCTATTCCATTCATGTTCCCTATCAGCGTGTTAATGAAATTGTAAACAAAAAAAGGGGGATAACTCCAAGCACTGCCTTGCGACTTGCCAAGTTTTTCGGCATGTCAGAGGATTTCTGGATAAATCTGCAATTACGGTGGGATCTATATAAAACAAAAAGTAAAGAGTATAACGCACTGAAGGCAATAAAGCCGGCAAACTTTCAACATGCATCAGCCCAATTATGAAAAGGAAAACTGGGGGACATCGTTGTTGATTGTGAAACTAATGAGGGACGACGTTGTTACATTATGAAGTTATGCCAGATATTCGCCTATAATTTCAGTGAGCTGGCTAATGTAATGGACATAATTGACTAAATTAACTTACTTTTCTTGGACGCCAAAATTTTTAGACCTATTTATGGTTTTTTCTCCACCATGTAATTGCGCATATGGTATCGAGCGGAGAAACATCCTTCAGAACGACACCGACCGGTACGAGTTTGGTCGCCGCCGATCCCATCTTGGTCCCTTTATTCTGATATCGGCACAGGCACTATTTTCCTTGAGGCACTTGAGGATATCATTTTGATAGGGAAAAGAGGGACCTGCGAATAATGCTTATTTTTCACCACAAGACGCCGAAAGCGCAGTGATCTGGGGGTCGTGATCCATATTTCCACTTCTCTCGACTTTACTGTAAGCCCTTTGTTACCGCGATCTTCCCCTCTATCTGATCCAGAACATCGACAATTGTCACTCTGTGCGAAGGTGAAACCTGATCATTTTCATGTTTATGATGCGGATAAGTACTCATATCTCTCCAATGAGGCTTATTATCCCACCTGGCTATTAACTCACCATCATTCTTCTGGAAATGGTATGAGTATTTCTGGTAATTTTTAGTATGAAGCTCTGTAATATATAAAAGACAGTTTTTCTTGAGAACCGCCTTTATTTTGATGAGTTTGACAGAATCCTCGTCAATAAGTTCAAGGACTTCAAAATCAAGAACAATGGCTGATTGTCTGAGAGCAGAAATTATTTCATACAAAGCTTGAGATCCTTATATTTTCTATTCCATTCCTTGTACGCGAGCAAAAAACCCTCCCATAGTAGCAAATCATCCCATTCCTGAAAGCTTTCATCCCCTTTCTCTGTTTTTTTCTTGAAGGAAGCATAATTAGTCCCGTATTTTGACTCAAACATCTTGATTTTACTTCTATATAAATCCTTTTTCCCAAGTGCCTTATCAAGCAACAACTCTATGATTTCGTTACTTCCGATGTCAGCAGCAATAGAAGGCGGTATTCTCAGTGTCACCTCACTGGTTTGAATTTTCTCCATTGCGATTCTCCTGTTATCTTAATATATGATCTGAGGGACATCATTGACCCCAATTAATGATAGGGAATGGTGCCAACATAAACAACATATCTCACTGGTACAACCTTTTCAGAGAATCTGTGAACTCAGATGGGGTTTGTGGGACGTTGTTGACTGAGTTGAATAAGTCCCCCATATTCCGTCCCCTAAATTCGTCCAAATAAGGTTATCAGTAATCACCTCGACCTGTTGGTTTTAGTTACTTGAAAGCACCCCTGTGTCATAATATAGAACATATCAGGAAGTCTCACGGATTTCTGAAACAAAGGAGTGGGTATGCCAATCGACACATTTAGCTTGTGATTTGGGGAACCCTGAACCTCTGAACCCATGAACGGTTAAGAAAGGCGGGATATTGCCTTCCTCTATCCCCTGATCCCTGAGTACTTGTGGGATTTAGGGGACGGATTAATCATGTCATCACCAGGGATTTGAATCGCCAAGATATTTGTATTTGAGGGACGGAGTTAGTTTAATAGTTTAAAATCATTCTCTTTTGCAAATTTTACAATTTTTTCACCTCGCTTGATGGCCTGCGAGACTGAAGGCCGGGACATACCGAAATACCGGGCCAATTCCTTACCGTTGATACCAAGTTGATAGTACCCCAAATAACAAATTGTAGGAAAACCGAATTGGAGTGCGAATTTATATTGGCAATAAAATTGCGGATTGGGCTCTGCCGCAGCTTGAAGATCAAAAAGAAGAAATTGAAGCCG
>JAYEMY010000167.1:0-3128 GCA_034718455.1 Thermodesulfobacteriota bacterium | reverse complement strand
GATAGCCAGGCACCCCTGCGACACACGAAGGGCCCTACTGCCGTTGCTTCCTTCCGGACCTGGCGGGGTTCGCAGGGTTTCGTTGCGCAGGACCCGGCTATCAAACTGTTGTATTCTTAAAATATATTTGGCGGAGAGGGTGGGATTCGAACCCACGGTACACCTTTTGGGCATACACACGATTTCCAGTCGAGCCCCTTCGGCCTCTCGGGCACCTCTCCACATCAACTCCCAACCATGATTTTTCATGGCTTAACCGACATATCTATACTATTATGGGCCTTTACAAGTCAATATTTGAATTATGCCAATCACCAAATCACTAAATCACCAAATCACCAAATTCTCTGGCGGAGAGGGTGGGATTCGAACCCACGTTACGCCTTTTGGGCGTATAGACGATTTCGAGTCGCCCCCGTTATGACCACTTCGGTACCTCTCCGGAATAAGTGCCTAAGCTGAAAGCGCGCGCTACAACTTTAGGCACTTTAAACTTTATGGTTTTACCTCTACTTGCGTCTTTTTTGAAAAAAGGCTTGGATCAGCGTTCGGCATTCCTCTGCGAGTATGCCTTGGCTTACCTCCAGATGGTGGTTCAACCTTGGGTCTTGAACAATATTATAAAGCGTACCACACGCACCACTCTTGGGATCCTGAGTACCGTAAACCACCCGCTTTATCCGGGCAAGGACTATGGCTCCGGCACACATGAAACACGGTTCTATTGTAACATACAGAGTAGCGCCGGTCAGCCTGTAGCTGCCGATTTTTTTTGCACCTTGTCTCAAGACCAAAATTTCGGCGTGCGCAGTAGGATCGCACTGTTTCACGGGCATATTGCCGGCCTTGGCCAATATTTGCCCCCTTTCATTAACAAGCACTGCGCCCACAGGCACCTCACCATGCATGGCTGCCATCCTAGCTTGCTCAAGGGCCAACTCCATGTATTTCACATCATCAGGCATAACAGTGAATGGCTACGCTACCTGCATACTACACGACAGCAAAAAACAGGCGACATGGGCTCAAACTGAAATAGCAATTGAAACTTCAAATCTTTTTATTTGGTCGTTAGTTTTGCAAGCGGCTAGGAATTTAAGTGTCTGTCCTCCGGCAACAAGGGCTCCGGTTCCACAAGCTCAAATCCGGCACTCACAAGAATAGAATGGACTGCGCTTATGTTATAAGTCTGGACTCTGATATAAACTATTCCAGGGCTTTTCTCATCTTCGGTCAATTTGGTCCTGCTAAGTCTTGTAAGAGGAATTCCTTTTTGCTCAAGAATTTTGACTATCCTTGCCAGGACATTAGGCTCTCCATCGTCTTTTATGGTAATAAGTGAGCCACCTTTCTCAGAAAGTCCGAATATTCTACTGTATGCCCTCATCAAGTCACGCACGGAAAAAATCCCAACGATCACACCCTTTTCGTCCAATACAGGGATTGCCCCAACCCTTTTCTTTTCAAGGAGCAGGAGCGCATCATCTATGGTTGAATGAGGGAAGAGGTTTATGAGATCAGTGCTCATGATTTCGCTGACAGGGGTCTTGGACATCTGTTCCAACTCGTGTCTCCGATCTTCCCCTGACAATACGGATGATGGGTAAGCAGATCTTATATCCCTGTCTGTCACCATTCCTACAAGGCGCCAGTCTTTGTCTATTACCGGCAAGTGACGAAAACGGTTGGAGCGCAAAATTTCACGGGCCTCAGAAATCAGGATATCCTGTTCCACAGTCAATGGGGCAGGAGTCATATGACGTGATATGTACATTCTAAGCTCCTTTTAATCTAAGTTGAGCATTAGCTTTTAGCTTTGGAAAATGGTTCGCAATAGCAAAACATCCTATAATCATTAAACTACTGGCTAACAGCTAAAGGCTAATAGCTCAAATTAGGTTCAATCTATACAAACAGAAAGACCGGCAAGATAGGCTTCCACACTGGCCGGCAAAGCCTCAGGATGATAACCGCCTTCCAAAACGGACAAAATTTTTCCTTTACAATATCGTTCTGCCCAGAAGGCCATAAAGGTGCCAAGGTAACCATAGAGTTTAGTCGTATATGCAAGGCCTGACATGTCATCCATTACATGGGCATCAAAGCCGGCAGCCACAATAATGGCTTCCGGCCTGAACTCTTTGACAGCTTCTCCCACACGCCCCTTCAAGGCATTAAGAATTGCCTCATCTCCTGAACCCGGGGACAAAGGAATATTCAAGGTTGCCCCCTCACCTGCTCCGGTTCCTGTTTCGTTTGAATAGCCAGTCCCGGGGAAACTAAATGTAGGGTGCTCGTGTATACTGATGTAAAATACATCGGGATCATGTTCGAAGATTGCCTGTATACCGTTTCCATGGTGGGCATCCCAGTCAATAATAAGTATCCTCTTTTTACCGTAAACATCCTTCCAGTACTTGGCGGCAACAGCTATGTTGTTAAGAAAACAGAAACCGAGCGCTTGCGCTGTCTCTGCATGGTGTCCAGGAGGCCGAATGCAACAAAATACCAACTCCGATTCACCATTTTCAATAATATCTATTCCGCTCAGACATCCTCCTGCAGCCAAGAGTGCTATTTCATAGGAATCATAGCCGAGACGGTTGTCCGGATGTCCAAAAAACTCGCGACCGGAAACACAGGTCCCTTCAAAGCTGGAGAGATAGCCCTCATCATGGACCGTCAGCACCCTGTTCATTTCAGCCTTTCTTGGGCTTATCTTTTTTAAATATGGTGCCAATGGACTGCACTCAAGACGTTTAAGTATGCCTTCCAGTCGAGCAGGAATCTCAGGATGAAGTGAATTTGCCGTATCGTGATCGAGGTATCTTGGATCTGTTACTAAGGCAATTGTACGAAAACGAGGCACCTTATCCACCTTTTATTATTCTATTTACAGATACTTAAAGGAACGTTGAAATTGGAAAATAGAAATTGGAAATTTGGCTTTCATGCTTTTGTATTGTTTCAGATGATCGGTATTATATGATAAACTATAACGTTTTGAACCTTTTTGTTCCACTTACCCGAATTTCTATTTTCCAATTTTCAAGCCTTGAACAATACATACAGCATCTGCAATTTGCCATATCAGTTTTGGGATTTTCACTAAATTAATGCTAATTATT
>JAYEMY010000166.1:0-3130 GCA_034718455.1 Thermodesulfobacteriota bacterium | reverse complement strand
GACAGCCAACAGCCTTTTTCGGGTTTCAAAGCACAATCCATTGAGAATACGCCTTTTGGTGCAACCTTGTCCGCGATTGAAACCCTGCAAAAGCCTGTCGGCTGCCAGGGAGTGTGAACGGTTACATATGACTTGCTGAACAGGCTGTTTTTGTCGTCTTTAAAAGCATTGTCCTATCCTGAAATTTGCATCGAACAGTATGATCCCGAATCGAATCAGATCTTTTACCTACCATGAATGATGTTGTCAAATCCAAGCACAAATATACACCGGCAATATGTTAGAATGATTATGCAGAATCAAATAGCCGCAAAGCGATAGCAGCGTGGCTATTCAGCGTCCGTGTCCATGCTCTGGTTCGGCGTGTCGGCAACCTGATTTCCTGTTATCTTTGTCAATTCACAATGTAAGATGCTGTATGTCCATTTTCGCCCCGTTCTGGTTTTCAGTCCTTGTTCATTTAGAAGCTGGACGATCCGCTTTCGTTTGATCTTTTTCTTCGTCTCGTCGTGTATGAATCGTAAGGCGATCTCGAATTGATCTCTGTAGATTGCTTTCCCAGAGATGACTTGCGCCTCTACGACATCGGCCGGTCGTGCCAAAGCAGATTCCTTCGACGTTTCGTTCCTTCCACCGCAAGCTTTGGGTATTATAGCGGAGTATGCCGGACAATTCTTACTGCACTGAGCCCTGAAAGAATTATCTTCGTGCTCGCAAGAAAACGGGACATCGGACCTGTATACGTATTTGATGTTGGATTTCGTGCTATGTCGTATTCCAGAGGACGATGTTCTTGATATCGGAGAAAGCATGGCTACGCAGTATTCAATCAGCCAACCTCGACAGTCCTCCTCCCCGAGTCCCACATGCTTTGACCACGCCGCCATGTACTGGGTTATGTCTTGGCGTTGCGGTTTTAACTCACCATCAGAAAATCGAGCCAAGGTAAGACCATTTTCGAGCAAATCCCGGATACAAGGATAGATTACGTCCATCTCTCGCTCTCGAAGTATGGCAGCTAATGTTGTAGCAAACATGGGGTCCACCATAAGGGGCGCTCTTTTTGCGTCGGCTGCATTAGTTTTGTTTAGCCTATTTTTATATTATCTTTTCAGCAAGGTTCGATAAATTGATGCACAGATATAGCAAATTCTGGAAAGCTTTTTAGTACCTTTTTATCTTCCGTAACCAATGAAATGTTAAGATCTTTTGCCAAATTTATAAACTCACAATCATATGCGGAGCATCCACTTGAGTGGGACAAACTTAATACTTGTGCTGAATTTATTTCATATTCGTTTTCTTTTAATAATTCCTCTGCTGATTCAAAGATTTCAATTGCTTCAGACAACAAAATGATTTCTTTTTTTAAATAAAATGTCAGAACATTTCTAAATTCGCTTCTCCATAACAATGGTGCTAACCATATTGGATCTCTTTTAAATATTTGTTCAGCAAGAGATGAATAATCTGAGTTGAGATAAAAATAACTTATGATATTAGTATCTACAACAATCATGGACGCCCTTTCTCCTTGGCTTTTTGTAAAATATCAGCAGTAAGAGTGAATTGTTTTGTTTTTTGTCTGGAGCGTTTAGCCTGGATTAAATAATGCTCTGGGTTGAATGCTTTACTGACGGTTGCTTTTTCAATTAAGCAGATAATTTCACTATTGATACTCCTATGATTGGTAGTGGCTACCTGCTTGAGAATTTCGTACGCATGGTCTGGAATATTTTTAACAGTGACACTTGGCATAATAACCTCTATTCTTTTGGTTTCCTAATGGTTTCATTATGGTTCTTTTGGCGGTAGTTGTCAAGTGGAGATTCCGGCCTAAACCTGCCACCCATTCCGGAGGAAAGTTTACCACTTTTCAGGTCATTTCCGGAATGCCCAAAATAATTAACAATCATCCTTTTTCCTTCAAAATCAGATAACATCTCCACTTTATTCTGTGGGCAGACGGGAGCTTCGGCTCCCTCTGACCCGATCAGGGTAAAAGTTTGTAATAGCAAAACATCCTGCTTGTCAGGGCGGCAGACCGATAATCATTAAGCTAATAGCTAACCGCTAAAGGCTAATTGCTCAATTTTGGTGCAACCTTGTCCGCGATTGAAACCCTGCAAAAGCCTGTCGGCTGCCAGGGAGTGTGAACGGTTACGGGAAGTGAATGATTACGCTTAGAACTGTTGGGTTTCACTATGAAGACTGTTCAAAACAAAGAAGAAGTATTCAGGATATTTGAGACCTATAGGGAAGAAATATATTCCTTCCACTGGCATCACAATAAAAGGCAGGTCCAAAATGATCCTGCCTCTGTTTTTCTTTTAGCTTGACAACCTTCATTAGAAAAGTAATACTTTTAGTAATACATTAAAGGACAATAAAAAATGCCAAAAGTAACTCAAAAAGGCCAGGTAACCATTCCTCAACAGATAAGGATTATGCTGGATATCAAAACCGGCGATCAAGTTAATTTTGAGGTCGACGCGGGAACAGTTTATCTAAGGAAAAAACAGGCTTCAGTGGAAAATCTTAAAAGATATGTAGGCTATCTTTCGCATCTAAAGGGTAAAGAACCTGAAGATATTATAGATGAATTGAGGGATACCGCAGATGATTTTGGCCGTTGATACCAACATATTACTTGATATCTTGATCCCGAATACAAAATACGTTCATTCTTCTCTGAACTGCTTATTGAGTCTTGGTATCAGCAATAAGCTTATTATCAGTGAAATCGTGTTTGCCGAATTGGCCGCCCAGTTTCTATCCTTTCAGGATTTGAAGCAATTCTTAGATGATACTGGTATTACACATGTCCCTTCAAACGAGACATCACTATACGAAGCCAGCCGGGCCTGGAAAAAATATTCATCCCGAAAAAAGTGGCTCCTTATTTGCCCGGCCTGTGCGAAAAGGCAAAAAGCTTTCTGTCAATACTGTAAGGAAGTTATACCGCTTAGGCAGCATGTTCTGGCTGACTTCCTAATCGGTGCCCATGCGAAAATTCAGGCTGACATGCTCATAACAAGGGATAGAGGCTTTTATCGTACCTATTTTAAGGGCTTGTTGATCAAGAAACCGAAATAGCTTATTGGCCTCATCGGCAAGGTTACTGAGAGAC
>JAYEMY010000165.1:0-3131 GCA_034718455.1 Thermodesulfobacteriota bacterium | reverse complement strand
ACCTCTGCAAGGCCGGGAGATCTTAAAAAGAGCTGTCTAAAAATATATCTGGCTGAGGCGGTGCTGGGCTGGAAGCCCAAAACAGTCCTTTCTGAAGGAATTGAAAAGACATTGGACTGGAGAGTAGACCGGTGATTGAATATTTTATTCAAGCATGAAACAGTCAGTGTCAACTTTCAAAATGGGTATTTTCCAGTTCACTCCCAAGGAAAAAGATATCCATGACAACTGGAAAAAAGTTGAATCCGCAACCACTGAAGTTGCAGGGACCGGAGCGGAATTACTTCTACTTCCTGAACTGTGGGCAACAGGTCCTCTCAGTGAATCTGACAAGTACCTGGCTCATGAAATCCCCGAACTCCTGTCCAAACTTAAAATTTTAGCAGAAACCAATAGAATCCATATAGTCGGTACACTTCCTGAATTAGCCACAGAGGAATCAGGGGAGAAGCTCTTTAATACTACCTATGTGATCGGACCTGATAATACGTTTCATAAATATAGAAAGATCCATCTCTTTGCCCCGATGAAAGAGGATCATGTCTTCAGCCCCGGGACCAATCCTGTTGCCCTGTGGATACCTCTCAGAAAAACCGAACCGGGGTTTGGCCTGATAACCTGTTTTGATCTGCGCTTCCCGGAACTTGTCCGTCATCTTGTATGTCAGGGGGTGGACTTAGTGCTTTTGTCGGCTCTGTGGCCACGTAGCCGAAGACACCACATGGAACTCCTGATGGAATCAAGGGCTATTGAGAACCAATGTTTTATGGCAGGTGCAAACGCCTGGGGCATGATTGGAAGCACCGAATTCGGTGGAGGTTCCAGGATCATAGGACCCCGCGGGGGAATCCTTGCCAAGGCCTGTGACGGGGAAACAATCGTCTTGGCTGAGCTGGATATGGATAAAATACATTCTGCGCGGCAGGATTTCTTTACTGCACGTGCACCAAGGTCCTGGTGGCCAAAGGCTGATCCTAAGATACTGGACCTGCCTTCTCTAAATACCGCTGTCAATCGAAGACGCAAAGCCGGTCAGAAGATGGTCTTTACCAATGGATGCTTTGATCTCCTGCATGCGGGTCATGTCTCATACCTGGAATCAGCCCGGCACTTGGGCGACTATCTGGTGGTTGGGTTAAACAGCGACAAATCAGTCAGAAAAATCAAGGGTCCGGATCGCCCTATTAACACCCAAGCAATGAGGGGCCATGTGCTGGCTGGACTTGCTGCTGTAGACTATGTGGTGATTTTTAACGATCCTACTCCTTTAAATCTTATCCAGACCATTGTTCCAAATGTTTTAGTCAAAGGAGCGGATTGGAAAGAAAAAGACATAGTAGGGGCTGAAACAGTAAAAAACGCAGGGGGCCATGTAGCAAGGATTCCCTTTGTCCACGACATATCCACAAGCCGCATATTAGAGTGACAAAAAATTGTCATCTTTTTTGTTCAGTGTCCATTTATGTCAAAATATTGACTATAATTTTGTATTCTGCAGGCTGACCTTGGGAATATAAGGTTCATCTAATCCGTATTTTTGGGGTATTTCATATCCGCCTACTTACCTGTTTATCTGTTATTGGAGGCATTTATTATCTTATTCTGTTAAACGGATCCGGAGACGGCTTCAATAACGCAACCTTCTGTTTTCTTAATAAAAATATTTAACAGTATGTGAGTTTGTTCTTGGCGCTTGATCAGTTCAAGAGATCACACTCTGCTCATCGTAAAACGGGGTGTAGGCTTATTTCCGATTCTCTTAAGATAAGAAGTATTTCTCTCCAGGCCCTTGGTATAAGTGTTGCTTATTAAAATACGGACATAATTTGGTTGGACCTACTTACTGTGAGATCAGATTATGACAGGGGGAGAGGAAATGAGGGTACTTCTGCTTTTAATTGCTTCTGATTCAGTTTTGCTCCGCCCACCGCGCCCATTTCATTTCTTCTCAATTCAACTGATCGAAAAATTAGAAACATTGTGGCTGAGATTTCTTCATGGATCATGCTAAGGCACCAAAGGAATCGGAAATTAACAGCGATGGATCTGAAATTCATGGACCTGGCACAATATATCTTGGATGATAGGAGAAAAAACTATGCGGTTGGTAACATCAAATATCTCCGGAAAAACCTCCTTAGGTTGTAAGCGAGTGATGGCAAAGACCGCAAGGATACCACTCAAAGATTATACTGAGGCTTTTTTCGGCAACGGTCAATCGCTCACACAGGAGAGACGTCAAGAACTGATCCTCAAGTATTCTCCTCTGATAAAATACGTTGCCGGAAGACTCGCCATGCGCCTGCCCCCAAACATATCCAAGGATGATCTTATAAGCTCAGGAGTCATCGGATTAATGGATGCTATTGAGAAATTTGATTCATCAAAAAAAATCCGTTTCAAGACCTACGCGGAATTCCGTATTCGCGGGGCCATATTGGATGAACTCAGATCCCTTGATTGGGTCCCTAGATCCATACGGAAAAAGACTACAGAACTGGAAAAGACATATCAATATCTGGAACAAGACCTTAAGCGGCCTCCAAAAGACAAAGAAGTTGCCGAGGCATTGGGAATCAGCATTGAAAAATTCTACAAATTATTAGATAAAACAAAGAACGTAACCTTCCTTGATATAGAAACTATCCGCAGAAGAATGCCGGACGACAATGAAGATGATCTCTTTGATTTAATAGCAGACGATGGTGAGATAAACCCCTTTTCCTTATTGAATAAAACCGAGATTAAAGAAATTTTAATAAAAGCCATAGCCGCTCTACCAGAAAAGGAAAAAATCGTAATTTCTCTTTATTACTACGAGGATCTCACAATGCGAGAGATAGGAGAAATCATGGGATATACGGAATCCCGCATATCCCAAATGCATACCAAGGCAATGTTGAGACTTAGGATCCGTTTAGCCTCTGTCGCAAAGGAAATCGACAGATGAATTTAGTTTGCTTCGATTAGGAACGGGAGATAAAAAAGTTGAACAAAAATCAGGCATCCTTCATGGCAAGCCAAGAGTAGTTTACACTTATCAGGGATAATATACCTCAAAAAATAGGACTTGTGCGATTAGCTATTAGCCGTTAGGTTTTAGCTTAACAGTCCGTTTTTATACAATGTTT
>JAYEMY010000164.1:0-3141 GCA_034718455.1 Thermodesulfobacteriota bacterium | reverse complement strand
AATTAATAGGATTTTTTGTTGTATTCAAGGCGCGAGGAGCGAGCATAACGGGTTATGTGATCGACGAGCAACGAAGAAGACGGCAAAAAAGACATTAATTTGTTCAAGTTATTTATTGTACGTTCCCTAGGAGGTCGTTCACACTATATCGTTTTAAAAGAAGCATTATGAAAATATTGGATAGTATAAAGAAAATATTTGGAACCAGTAAAAAACAGACATTTGAAAAGGGCAAAGGCTTGATCATCTTAAACGAGGTGTCAGAGGCCATGCAGGCAGAAAAGATGCTAAAGAGCTTTGGTTATGGGGTAAGAGGGATGGCTCCTCCCCCTGAGATTCGGAAGGGTTGTGACCTTGCAGTGGAATTCAACCTTGTTGATCAATTGGGTGTGGAAAGGCTGCTTAAAAGAAGCGGGCTTAGCCCCTTAGATATAGTGTCCCTGGATACCTTGTCTCAGAAGCCTTTGGATATAACCAAGGAAAAGGACTTTGGAAGATATCTTATGGTGACCGCAGCCAATATGAAGATAACAGTGGATAAAGAAAAAGGGACCATCGTAAACATTTCAGGTGGAGGCTGTCCCGATGTTCCCTTTTTGGCTGTAAGCCTGGTAGGAAACAGGATAACGGAGGTGAAAAATCCCGGCGAGAATGGCTACTCCCTTTGTGCCTATATGTTAGAAAAGGCATATCAAAAGGCCCTGAGCACGGTGAAAAGCGAGCAGACAAGGGAGTATACCTGATTTTGTTTACTATCATGGGTACGCTGCCTTTTGATGAAATGGGATTGAGGGCAGGGAAGGCAACATTCGAAGGTGGACATCTTAAAGTAGAAGATTTTGAGGTCACGCCCAGCTTAGGCACCAGCGTTATGGTGGCATCAGCCTGCATTACCTGTGAAGCCCTTAACTTAGAACCACCCTACTTTGTTACCGCCGGAGATATTGGAGACGGAAAAAGGAGTAAAGAACTCTATCAATATGTGGCTGCCAACATGGCAATGCTGGATATTACGGTTTTGGCCATGCATTATATCATGCCCGATATACCCGGAATAAGAAATATTCTTAATTCTCCGGGAAAAAGACGTAAAGGAATGACCATGATTGCGGATGCAGGTGCCATGTATGCCGCAAAGGCGGCAGGACTTGCACAAGAAATTGATATCTTTACTCCTGACGCAGGTGAAATGGCCTATTTGGCAGATCCCAAGGCCACGCACCCTGCCTATGTGGAACATCTTCTATTTAAGTTAGATGCGTCCGAAGTTCTCACCTTGATAAAGAAGTCTTATGAGAGTGGGAATACCCCAAAGATATTATTGGTGAAGGGACCTGTAGATTATGTTGTAAAAGAGGGTGAAGTGGTTGAAACCATTAATGAGCCTTCTATTTCCGCCATGGAAGCAATCGGAGGGACAGGGGACAGCCTGACCGGGATTCTGTCTGCCCTAATTTACGGGGGCTATGAGAAGGTTGATGCCTGCATAAAGGCAGCCGGAATCAATCGTATTGCAGGTAAGTTGGCACAGCCTGATCCTGCCACATCGATTTCACACATAATAGCTAAAATCCCGGATGCATTAAAGGAGGTTGGATTATGCGCATAACAGCCGCAATAGCAGGAGGCATTTTTGGTTTACTGGGCGCTGCCGGCCAGGCGTTCTTTCATGTGATACCCCCACCGGCCTATGGTATCTGTATCGCCTGCCATATGAGAGACCTGGTGAACTGGATTGCTGCTCACATATACCCGATATATGGCCTGAAAGCTGGGGGCGCCCTGATAATACCTGGTGGTCCGGTCTCTTATAACTTTCCGCTGCTTACCATTGTAGGGATATTGATTGGAGCAGTTATAGCTGCTTCAGTCAATAAGGAGTTCAAGTGGAAAGTCATGAGGGTGTGGTGGCAGAGACCCTGGGCGGAGTTTTTCCTGGGGATGCTGGTTATGATATCAGCCCTGACCTTTGGTGGTTGTCCCATCAGGACAGCCCTTAAGGCTGCATACCTGGATATAACCGCCTTTATAGGCCTTATAATGATCGCAGCAGGGGTTTTTGTGGGGTGTCAGGTACTGAGAAAATTGACCTAAGGAGGTAACAATGGACTTATTACCAGCAATTGCCAGCATATTTCTGGGATTGATAATGGGATACCTTGGCCAGCGGGCAAGGATGTGCTTTATCGGGGGAATGAGGGATTATTATCTGGTGAAGGACACATACCTGCTCAAAGGATTATTTGCATTCCTGGTATGCACCCTCGCAGGATTCATACTATTCCAATTTGTATCTCCTGCCATCAAGACCTTTCCCTGGTTTCAGGATGGCGGTGCGGTCTTTGCCAAAAAGTGGGCGGCTATGGGAGTGACAGCAAGCCCCAGTTTATTATTACCCGTGCCCGGAGACCCAATAACATGGTCTCCAAAGGCCGGAGCACATATAATCCTCGCAGTATTAGGCGGATTTGGCCTTGGTTTTTTCTCCTGCATTGCTGGAGGCTGCCCCTTCAGGCAACACATAATGGCCGCTGAAGGCAGCAAGAGTGCCATCGTATATCTTGTAGGATTTGCCTTGGGCGCAATAATTTTCCACAGGTTTGTTGCCCCATTCATTAAAGCGGTTTTGGCTTAGGAGGTAAATAATGGCCGACGTAACCTTAGATGTATGTGGTGAGGTTTGTCCCTTGCCTGTGATGAAGACCGACGAGGCATTGACGAAAATGAAATCAGGAGAGACCTTGGAGGTGATAGTCGATTATCCACCATCAAAGGAAAATGTAAGAAGGCTTGTGACCCATAAAGGACATGAGGTTCTAGATATTACCGAGCAGGAAGAGATAGTAAGATTGTTGGTCAAGAAGGCATAGCAAATTGGAAATATTGGCAAAACGGGAAGAGAAAGGAAAGCTATCACTTTTGGCCAGTGGAGGCACCTATTATGTGGTTGTCCTTGACTGGGGGGAGGATATCCTGTTTCTGGCTAAAGGAGATCAATTAGCCAAGGCGTTTAAAGCTCCACTTTGGCAGTTTTTAGAATGTTCAAGCTGCGTAACAGACCTGATCTAGCAAGACATCCAGAAAATCATCGTGAAAATAGCTAAACTCAGGGTTTTTTGATGAGTTCACGAAATACCTGGC
>JAYEMY010000163.1:0-3144 GCA_034718455.1 Thermodesulfobacteriota bacterium | reverse complement strand
GTAATTTTCATGTTGGCTGCCCTGACCATGATGTATCGGCCAAAGTCTTTGGTCCTGCATAACTTCAGAGGTTTTGATCCATTTGAAGACACAACCACTATATCTATAGGCGCCAACTTTACTTTTTCCAATATCCTGGTGATGTCCAGTTTTTCAACCAAAGGAAACTCCACGCAGAGGTCGCAGCCTGTTCTATACTTCGTAGGAGGACTGACCACTTTAACATCAAAGCCTTCCTCTTTTAGTACCTGCTCAGCACGCATTACGTCACCAGTATTGGAAAATATCAAAAGCCCCCTGGTCACGGTTTCATGCCTGGGAGAAGTGTCCTGTTTCTTTTCTTTTTTGAACCATTTCATCCTATATCAACGTCCTTTTTTTAGATTTTCCATAACCGTTCACGGGATTACAACGCCCGTTTTACCGCAATCCACCGAACTGTAAGCGTTTACAGGGTGCTGCAGATGCAAGGCGTACGGGTACGCTAGACGTACTTCCTGTACTTTAAGTGCCCGACAACAAAGCAGATGCGGTGCCCTGTGAACGCTTACGGGATTCTTTATTTTCTCGGCCTTTAAGTTGTTGTGCATTTGCAGGCTTTTTGTTAAATAGAACCAATACGTTTTGCCAACGAGTATATTCCACATGTCACTTTGCTGAAAGTACCCGATTTGTGTCGTGATTTCAATTTTTTCATCTGTCTGTGCGTTGGTAGTTGTGAGAAATTTGAGCAATTCAGAATATGACCCGTGAAAATCGAATAAAACTAATCCGCAATATTGGAATAATTGCCCATATAGATGCGGGAAAAACCACTCTCACTGAGCGTATTCTATTTTATACCGGTAAGACCCATAAGATGGGCGAAGTCCATGACGGCCAGGCTACCATGGATTGGATGCCCGAAGAACAGGAGAGGGGAATTACAATTACCTCTGCGGTTACAACCTCTTACTGGATAGGAAAAGAGATTCATATAATCGATACTCCGGGCCATGTGGATTTTACAATAGAGGTAGAGAGGTCCTTGAGAGTACTAGACGGTGCAGTCGGGGTTTTCTGTGCAGTTGGAGGAGTCGAACCCCAGTCAGAGACCGTGTGGTACCAGGCAGACAAATACAAAGTTCCGAAGATTGCCTTTATCAATAAAATGGATCGGCTTGGGGCTGACTTTTTTGGCACTATTGAACAGATGAAAGAACAGTTGGGAGTCTATCCGCTTATCTTGACATTGCCTGTTGGTTCTGAGGATTCTTTCCGGGGTGTGTTCGATCTTATTAAGGAAAAAATGGTTGTATGGGACGAAGCAACTCAGGGAGTCGAATTTAAAGAAAGTCCCATACCGGAAGAATATCGGCAAGAGGTATCTAAGGCCAGGGAAAATTTGCTTGAGGCCCTTTCCGGCGTGGATGACACCATAATGGAAAAGTACCTGGATGAGGAAACCATAAGTGACCAGGAATTACACGAGGCTATCAGGCGGGCGTGCATCGGGCTCCAGTGTGTTCCTGTTTATTGCGGTTCCGCGCTTAAAAACAAAGGTGTACAGCTTCTACTGGACGGCATAATCAGATATCTGCCGAGTCCTCTGGATGTGCCGCCTATAGAAGGCATAAATCCTGTCACGAACACTGTTGAAAAACGTCTCAGTCAAGACAATGCCCCGCTTGCCGCTCTTGCTTTTAAAGTTCAGATGGACCAAGGGCGCAAGATGACCTATGTGCGTGTCTATTCCGGAAAATTAAAGGCGGGAGATGAGGTCTGGAACCCTGGAAAAGGGCTTAAGGAAAAGGCCGCCAGGATTTTGCAGATGCATGCCAACAAGAGAGAAAGGATCAAAGAGGCCGGAGCAGGTAATATAGTGGCTGTTATGGGTCTTAAGCGTAGTTCAACAGGAGACACGCTCTGTGATCGGAAACACCCTATACTCCTTGAGCAAATTGAGGCCTACCATCCTGTGATCTCTGTCGCTGTGGAGCCCAAAACTATAGGACATCAAGAAAAAACAGATTTGGCTCTCAACAAGTTATCCGAGGAAGATCCTACCTTCAAGGTCAAATTTGATGAAGAGACCGGCCAGACAATTATCTCCGGCATGGGAGAGCTGCATCTGGAAATTTTGGTCCACAGGCTGCTTAGAGAATTTAATGCTTTTGTAACGGTGGGTAAACCTCAAGTGGTCTATCGGGAGACTATTCAAAAATCCGTTACGATAGAAGAACGATTCGACCGTGAGATAGGCGGCGGACGTCAGACAGCTACTGTAGTCATCCAGGTTTCTCCCAGAGAAAGGGGGGATACCAATCGTGTGATCAGTAAGCTTGAGCCTGAATGCCTGCCCGAGGGTTATGAAGCCCTTATTTTGGAAACATTGGGACAGAGACTCGAAAGCGGTGTTTTAAAGGGTTTTCCCATAATAGACGTTAAGGTAGTATTAAAAAATGCTGTCTTTGAAGAAGGTCTCTCTACTGATGTATCTTTCAGGGCTGCAGCTTCTATAGGGCTTCAACGGGCCTGTGAACAGGCCGATCCGGTGCTTCTTGAACCCATTATGGGTTTGGAAGTGTTGGTACCCGAACCATTTATGGGTGATGTAATCGGGGATTTAAACAGTCGTCATGGCAGAGTCGAACAGATTGAGCCGAGGGGACCAATCCAGGTTATTAAGGCAATTGCTCCGCTTTCCAGAATGTTCGGCTATTCTACAAAACTCCGGTCCATATCCCAGGGCAGAGGTACCTTTACCATGGTATTTTCCCATTATGATCCTGTTTCTTAATATATTAAATAGTAGGTATCCTTCATGGCAAGCCAAAAGTAGTTTACACTTTGTTCATCCTATATTTTGGCAGTGAAATTTGAAATTAGAAACTTGAAATTGGGAAAAACACAAAGATGTAAACGCGTTACCTAATTTCAAATTTCGAATTTCCAGTTTCGACATCAGCACTTAATTCTATAATGCACCCTTTTGGGAAATAAGTGTAAACCGGCGAATGAAGGATGCCAAATAGTATAAATATTTATATGTATTTTTACTCACTTATTAAACTATTTGTGGAGGTAAGAATATGAAAAAAATGCGGATTTTGAAAAATGAATGGCCGAGTTTTGTTAAAAATTTTAATCGTCAAAATCAGTTCA
>JAYEMY010000162.1:0-3165 GCA_034718455.1 Thermodesulfobacteriota bacterium | reverse complement strand
TTGCTTTACTTTTAGACGACTGACGCATGTTTTCGGTTCCTTCTTATTTAAATATAACATGAGGGACCCATCAAATGTAACATGTATTTGTGACTGCAGGGTCTCTGAAACATGAGTAGTTTGGGCGGATGTGGCTATCCCTATGCATGCAAGAACCTATTTATTGGTGGGGGCCCTTACCCAAGACCTCACCAAAGACGGCTTTCGCTATGGCGGTACGGTAGCTTATGCCGGCCTGACCGCTATGGCTTTAGGATACAGCGTCACAGTATTCACTACGTGCTCACAGGACGAACCTGTGCACGAAGTCCTTCCAGGGGCGACCATTCATATCCTCGATTCCCCGACGACGACTACTTTTCGCAACCAGGATACCCCATCCGGTAGAATTCAGCAGCTACTTGCCTTTGCCCGTCACATCCAACCCAATATGGTCTCGCATGCCTTTTATTCTGCAGACATCATTCACATCGCCCCGGTGGCTGATGAATGTCCTTGGGAACTCCGGGAGATTTTTTTGCCCGGAGGACGACCTGTAGCCACCCTGCAGGGATGGTTCAGGACCTGGGACAGCAGCGGCATAGTTTCCCATCAACGTGTGCTTCCGGAACAACTAGCCGGTTTTTACGCTGTTGTCTTGAGTCTTGAGGACTTGGATGGTGATCTGGCCTATGCACGGGCCTTGGCCGGCGTAGTGCCGATTTTTGTGGTAACTGAGGGCCATCTGGGTGCGAGGCTTTTCCGGCAGGGCGGCGAGCGTATCTTCCCGGCACACGAGGCGCAGGAGAAGGACCCCTGTGGGGCTGGAGATATCTTTGCAACTGCTTTTTTTTCCGCCCTTGATCAAGGTCATTCCCCAGGGGCTGCAGTCGGGTTTGCAAACCGTCTGGCCGCATTCTCAGTAAGCCGCCTGGGGCTTGCCTCTGTGCCCACGGCTTTGGAGATACAACAGGCCGGAATTTTGTTGGACAATGCTTTGCCTCACACATCTGGGACCTGGGCATGAGAGTTCAGGATAAGGAAAGCGCATACACCGACATCCATGTGCATGCCGTGCCGCGTAACGGGAAAATCCAGGCTCACGGCTGGCGGCGGGCATTGTTTGCCCTGGCTGCCAAGCGATCCGGTGCGCACGGGACAGGACCTGAGGCTGCACGGACTTATACTAAAATACTGGCAAGACATCTTCACAGGGCTCGTCATGTGCGGCGCGCAGTACTGCTTGCGCTGGATCAGGCATATGACGGACATGGGAAGCCTCTCACAACGATGGGCGGTTTCTCCGTAAGCAATGAAGATGTGCTGGCATGGTGCAGGGATGCCCCTGAAGTTTTTTTATTTGGTGCATCGATTCACCCCAACAGACGTGATGCCCTTGAAGCCCTTGAACGCTATGCAGAACAGGGCGCGGTCTTAGTAAAATGGTTGCCGAACAGCCAGGGTATTGATCCGGCGGATCGTCGCCATCTGCCTTTTTATCAGAAGATGGCTGAATTGGGTCTACCTCTGCTATGTCACACCGGCTTTGAGTTTGCCTTGCCAGCCATACACCAGGCATATGGGGACCTTGATCGCCTGCGTCTTGCATTGGAGCAAGGTGTCATCGTGATCGCCGCCCACAGCGGGTCCAGCGGCCTCTTCATTAACCCGCGGGCCCTGACGCGTTTTGAACAGATGCTTCATCGCTATCCCAACCTGTATTGCGATACCGCGGCCCTTGCGCTCCCCAACCGAATGGAGGCATTGCTGTGGTGGCGTGGTCATCCGGAGTTATTTAACAGGCTGTTGTTTGCCACAGATTTTCCTGTGCCCCTGTGTGCCCTCCCCTGGTTTTTGTTTTTGCCTCGTGCCGACTATATCCGATTTGCAGAGGAGCATAATCCCTTTGATAGGATGGCAGTACTGCTGAAAGGATTGAGAGTCTATCCTCCTCGTGATGGCTTTGAATCACTGCTTCAACACTCCCGCTGAGCCCACCCGATCCCTTTTTATGTTTAAAAACTGTATCTCAATCTCAAAATACGAAAAGAAGTAACTTCTCAATAAGTCCAGGCAATACACTATCTTTGGCACCTCCCGTCATTGCGAGGAGCCTCAGCGACGAAGCAATCCCCTTGCCATATACGAGATTGCTTAGCTTCGCTCGCAATGACGGCAGCCCGAACAGGTCCAACATTTTCCGAGGCTGGAAAGGGAAAACTGTTGACGTGGTAACATTTTATGTATGTATATACTCAGGTTTTCGAGCCTTTTGCAAAACTCGGGATGCAGAAAAACTGAAATTGCGACTAAAGTTCAATTACTTAATAATTATGAACGTACATTGAAAATAGAGCACTATTTTACCTAAAATGACCCAAATTGCCAAATTTTAGACAAGACTTTACCTTATATCCCTATTGAACACATAAACAGCGCCAGACCTTGCCTCAACAAGGCCTTTACGTTACAAAACGCGTCAGTTGGTCAACGGTTAGTGCCAATATGCCAAACATCAGGTGACACATCACCTTGGCATTGCCGCGAACCCGTACCATTAAACCACCAAATTCGTCCTTCAGGCGGCCGTTGACACGTTCTACTGTATTTCGCCCCCTGTAGCGAATTTCTTCCAGAGTATTGAAATTAAGCAAAGACCTGCGTTTGTACTCTGCCTTAATCTCTTCTTTTAACTTAATGTTACGGCGGGGATTGATGTCAATGATCGGCACATGACCTAAAGAACGGCTATGCTCTTTAATCTGAGCAGCATCATAAGCCGAATCCATCAGATCATAGAAATTCGTCGTTCTAAGATCTGTAATTGTGGCAAGGGGAATGGCTGCCTGACTGTCGTGCAGAGAAGCAGAGGTGAGGATGCAACTGATCGGAATTTGTCCATCAGCTGCGTCTATATGTAGCTTGTAACCGATCCAGCTCTCTTTGAAGCCCTTGCTGTCCTTTTTTGCCCCAACATCACAATCCGTTGGGATATCATTGATCATTTCCTCAAGGGTCATGGAGAGCTGCTGTTCCAGTCTGGCAGGATCTTTCTTCTCAGGCTCCTCACCTTTCTTGGGACGGCCCTGTTTCTTCTTAGGCTCCTCCTTAACAGATTCGGCCTTCTTCACAGGCTTTTCGCGGGCCTCAATCTTAGTGGAGTCCCTGGAGATATGGCCTACCAAC
>JAYEMY010000161.1:0-3168 GCA_034718455.1 Thermodesulfobacteriota bacterium | reverse complement strand
AGGTAACCCATCTACATTTTTGTATTTTTCCAATTTCAAGTTTCCAATTTCCAATTTCACTGCGAAAACACAAAATCAATAAAGTATAAACTACTTTTGGCTTGCCATGAAGGATGCCGATATTTCTTATTTAATTTGTAATAGCATATTCTTTTGGCCAAACTTTTATGGGACGCAGCATTTTGTAGCCATCCGGTTTCAGCGTTGTGGGCCATGCTACCACGGATACCAAATCTTTTTCATGCAGGCTTGGACCATTTTTTATATAAGGCGGCCGGCAAAGAAGAAGACGCAAATAAGGCAACTCCACATCTGACTCATGGCCTTGCGATTCCATTAGATCCTTGAGCCTGTCTACAAAAATTGGACGTCCATTCCTTAACTCTGTTGCCATCTCATTATCGATCTCAACGGCAGGGATGTGAGCCAGCGCCTTCCCGATAGGAATAAGGATCTCTGAAAACCTTTTGTTTTTAAGAATTTCATCCAAATCCTCCATTTTTAGGGCATGCTCTATGTTGAAGGATCCGTTTCGGGTCCTTCGCAGTCTCGTCACATGACCGCCGCAACCCATATTTGACCCCAGGTCATGTACAAGTGATCTTACATAGGTACCCTTTGAGCAATGTACTCTAAAATCCACTTCGGGTAACCTTATTTCAAGGATTTCAAAGGAGAATACCTGCACCGGCCTGGGCTCTTTTTGGACCATTATTCCCTGACGTGCGAATTTGTATAACGGTTTCCCTTTATGCTTGGCTGCCGAAAAAGGTGGAGGCGGCTGAAGAAGCCTGCCTGTAAATTCTTTGGCCGCCTCTTGTAAAGAGATCAGGTCAAGACTCGGGGGTAAAGGTTTCTGTTCCGTGATTTTGCCTGCTGCATCGTATGTGTCGGTAGCTATTCCAAGGAGCATAGTCCCCTGATATACCTTATGACCTGCCATAATAAACTGGACAATCTTTGTAGCCCGTCCCAGACATATAGGCAATACACCTGTGGCAAGTGGATCAAGGGTACCTGCATGTCCGGCTTTTTTGACCTTAAGCCTTTTGCGAACCTCCTGAACTATTTGGAAGGACGTTATGCCGAATGCCTTGTCCATTACCAGGATACCATCAAGCATCGGCTGTCTCCAAGCCTTCAAAACAGGCAGTTATTTGCTTTAACAGAATTTCTCTAATTTCGGCTGCTGTCCCTGTCTTGCAAAAACCTGCCGCGTGAAAGTGCCCGCCGCCTCCGAATTTTTTTGCCAGCTTTGCCACATTAAAGAATGATTTTGACCTCATGCTGACAGATACCTGTCCGGCATAGACCTCCTTTATGAAAATGGCAACCTCTACTGTATCTATACACCGGACATGCCCTACAAAATCATCTGTGTCATGCTCCGTTGCTCCGCTGATACGGAACATCTCAGGAGTGGCCTGAAGAAGACCTATCTTGCCATGTCCCCTTACCTCAATGGTCCTTAATACAAGGCATAAAAGGTGTTGTCTGCATAGAGAATAGTTTTGATAAAGTCTGCTCGCAACGGCACAGGGGTTTGCGCCAAGAACCACTAGGTCTCCGGCCATCTGGAAAGCTGTCTCGTTCGTATTACTATGACGGAAACACCCTGTGTCTGACAATATGGCAGCATAGATATTTGTGGCGATATCTTTTGTTATAGGCCATCCAAGTCCTTTGATAACCCACAGGACTATGGCCCCTGCGGCAAAAATATCCGTAGATATATAGCTTATGCAATGAGGATGTTTTGTTCCCGGCGTTTGGGCACAAAACGGCGCCTGGATCAGGTGATGATCCAGAACCACAATAAGTGAGGCCTGTTCTATCAACCTTTGTGCCTGCTTTCCGATCCTGTGGGGTTCATTGCAATCAAGGACCACCAAAGTGGTCTTTTCAGGCAGCGGATTGGCCACTTCATTGACAAGGTAATGAGAGCCGGGAAGAAATTGAAGTGAAGCCGGCACGGGTTCTTCTATGAAAAGGGTTACGTCTCTTCCAGCGTTTTTAAGGGCAAGGCCCAGACCCAATACAGAACCCAAAGCATCTCCGTCCGGCTTGACATGACAGGTCAAAAGGAGACGATCAGATGCATTAATGGCATCTATCGCAGCCTTCAAGGTCTTGGTATCTTTGGGTAAAACTTCAGTCACCGTGTTTCTCAATTCTCTGTCTGTTGGCCGGTTTGCAAACCGGCAAGGAGTCTTTCTATCTTTTCCTGGTCATCCAGGCTTCTGTCCAGTTGAAAGTGAAGTTCAGGTATCCGCCTGAGGTCAAGGCGGTGTCCCAGTGTGCGCCGTATGAAGCCCTTAGCCTTATTCAGCCCTTCCAGCACAGATTCCCTTTCAGGCCCATTTCCAAGAACCGATATAAAAAACTTTGCGTGACGGAGGTCTTCTGAGACCTTTACCTGCATTATGGTCACCAGCCCCTGGATCCTTGGATCCTTAATTTCACCAAGCAGCATATCTGCCATTTCTTTCCTGAGGAGATCCTCTATCCGTCTGGAACGGGGGAACATACGGGGCATAATTGTTTTCTTATTTTCCCATGTTAATAATTTCGATATCTGTATCAATAATCTCTACCAGACAAGTCCTTTCAATAAATTCCAGGATCTTATCCAGGACGGAGTTGATTGTTGGCCGGCTATTTCCTATTGTGGATATTCCTATTTCCGCCCTTTGCCATACATCGTTCATGGCTATTTCTGATACAGCTACATTAAAACGGCTACGCACCTGGCTGATCAAACTCTTAACCACACCCCGTTTCCCCTTTAGCGAATGGTTTCCTGGCAGTCTTACCCTGAGCCTGATTACCCCCACTATCATTTATCAATCAGAAGTTTTCTTCTCTCCGGCATTATGTACAGGTTCTCCAAGGACCGGAGCTTTTTCTTCCATAATATAGGCCTCTATTATGTCTCCTGTTTTTACGTCATTAAACCTTTCAAGGCCGATTCCGCATTCATATCCGGCCCGGACCTCTTTTACGTCCTCTTTAAAACGACGAAGAGACACTATCTTGCCGTTATAGACCACAACGTTGTCTCTTAAGAGCCTGGCCTGAACATTTCTCTGGATCAAGCCATCCAGCACATAGCTCCCTGCCACTGTACCGACTTTGGCAATATGGAAGACATCACGCACCTCGGCGCGC
>JAYEMY010000160.1:0-12428 GCA_034718455.1 Thermodesulfobacteriota bacterium | reverse complement strand
GATTGAAACCCTGCAAAAGCCTGTCGGCTGCCAGGGAGTGTGAACGGTTACATTGGATAGATTGGCTGGTATAACGGGGTATGCCATAGATTTCTCTCAGCCTAACTTCCGAGAATAATGAGAACCGGAAGTTTTAAGGTGGATTTGCTGTGAAAATGGCAACGAAATGCAATAATTTTATCTGAAAACTACTGAAAGTTCCAGCGCTGTTTTAATTTAGGGAATTTATATTGCGTGAAAACGCAGCTATGTTTTCATTGGGCCCTTAACACTCCACTTTGGCAGTTTTTAGAATGTTCAAGCTGCGTAAACTATAGTACTTACCATTACAATCAATAAATGTCTCGGGACCCATAACCGACGGCTATTTCTTACGTTCAAGGACACCGGCTATTTCCTCGTCGCTCTCAATGGCAACAAATCTCAGGTATTCTCGTACCCAGCCCTTCCTGTTTTTCGTGAACATCGGGAAAATAAATTCTTTGTGAAGCCACTTCCATTTTTTTCCAGCAGACAAGTAGCCCTTATGTCTGCTCCTATGGATAATCATCCCTGAACAACCTTTAGCAGTCAGAGCCTCTTTGCAAAATTGCCATCGCTTGTTAAATTCCACATACCCTTCTTCAAAAAAAGAGGGGAATAGAAAATTTCTTCCCTGAAAATCGAATTTTGCAAAAGGCTAAGATAGGGAATTTAAAGCAAAAAAGGAAAAATCAATGGATATCCAGAAAATCACTCAAAGAGTCGAAAAGGAGAGCTTGGTTCTCCGGCAGATAATGGCCGAGATAGAGAAGGTCGTAGTAGGCCAGAGAAACCTCATGGAGAGAATGTTGATCGGGCTTTTGTGTAATGGCCACCTGCTTGTGGAAGGCCTTCCGGGTCTGGCCAAGACAACGGCTGTTAAAACCCTGGCTGCGACTATCAGGACAACATTTCAGAGGATTCAGTTTACGCCGGACCTGCTGCCGGCCGACATCCTGGGAACCCAGGTCTACCTGCCTGACAGCGCCTCTTTCGAGATAAAGAAAGGTCCTATCTTTCACAACATCATACTGGCAGACGAGATCAATCGGGCACCGGCCAAAGTACAGAGCGCCCTCCTCGAGGCCATGCAGGAACAGCAGGTAACCATCGGAGGGACCACCTTTCCTCTCGAAAGCCCATTTCTGGTCCTTGCCACTCAAAATCCCATTGAACAAGAGGGGACCTATCCCCTTCCTGAGGCCCAAGTTGACCGTTTTATGCTGAAGATCAAGGTTGGCTATCCCTCGGCTGAGGAAGAAAAGGAGATAATGCAGCGCGCTAACAAGATGGTTATTGAAGGTGTCAACGGTGTAGTGGACGTCTTCCAAATTAAATCTGCCAGAGAAACAATGCGGTCGATCCATGTGGAAGAAAAAATTGTGGACTATATCGTGCGTATCTCCAGGGCCACTCGAAATCCAGAAGATTTTGGTCTGGAGCTGGGGCCGATGATTAGCTATGGTGCGTCGCCCAGGGCCTCTATATGGCTTGGACAGGCATCGACTGCCCACGCATTCCTGAACGGTCGTGGTTATGTGACCCCACAAGATGTCAAATCCATGGCCCCTGATGTGCTTCGGCACCGGATTATCCTGAGCTATGAAGCTGAGGCTGAGGGAAAAAGTACCGATGACTTGATAAAGATATTGCTGGAGCGGATAGATGTCCCTTGAGATGATCCCTGAGGAAGTCTTAAAAAAGATTCAAAAGTTTCATTTCAAGACCAAACGTCTGGCAAGTGATATGTTTACCGGCCGGTATGAAAGTGCCTTTAAGGGCCATGGGATTGAATTTGCCGAGGTCCGGGAATACCAGCCCGGCGATGACATAAGGACCATTGACTGGAACGTCTCCGCCCGCTTCGGCCGTCCTTTTGTGAAGGTCTTTCACGAGGAGAGGGAACTCACTATCATACTTCTGTTAGACCTCTCCGGTTCCCTTCTGTTTGGGACCAGAAGAGAGTTCAAGAGAGAACTCTTAGCTACCGTGGCCGGGATGCTGGCCTTTCTGGCTATCCGGACTAATGACAAGGTGGGTGCCATCCTGTTCAGCTCCAAGGTGGAAAAGTTTATCCCGCCTAAAAAGGGTACATCCCATGTGTGGAGGCTCATTAAGGAGATATTTACATATGAACCCCAGGACCTGACCACTGATATGGAAGCGGTTCTTATCTATTTAAACAGGGTCATAAGGCGTCATGCGATCGTATTTTTGATATCCGACTGTATGGATACCGGCTTTGATAAGTCCTTGAGGATGACTGCAAAAAAACATGACCTCACCATCATCCGGCTATCTGATCCAGCGGAAAGAGAAATGCCCGATGTGGGCCTTGTGACCTTCAGGGACCCGGAGACCGGACAGGTGGCATTGATCAATACAGGAAGCAAAGTCCTGAGGAAAAAGTGGTGTAATTACAGAAAAGAAAAGGATGCCAACCTGTGCGATCTGCTCAAAAAAGCCGGGGTTGGTCTGGTGGATCTGTCTACAGACGGACCGGTGGTTGAACCATTGTCGCGCCTTTTCGATACAAGGAGTAGGCGATCGTAATTATTCTTGATAAATGAAAGATACCTTTAAGATTATCTATCCCTTGATTGTTGGAATACTGATCTGCCTTGTCCAGCCTGTCACCTTGTGGTCCCAGGGTGACATCAAAGATGCCGGCCCGGCGTTGAGTGCCTCTATTGACCGGAATTTGGCCAGAGTTGGCGGCATTGTGGAACTCTGCCTTAAGTATCGTCTCCAGGAAGGAGCGCGTCTCCCTGCAAAACTAAAAATCAAGGGTATTGAAGGCCTGACCCCTGTAAATCGTCAAATAGAGCCTGGCCAGATCAGAATAAGGTTCCTGGTCGACCAACTGGGTCCCTGGAATACAGGGAAGCTCTCCCTCAGCTATATTGATAAAGATGGCAAGAGCCAGATCCTTACGACCGGTCCGGTCTCGCTGAAAGTAACTTCCAACCTGGGAGACAAACCTTCAGAGGCTGAGCTAAGGCCTATCCAGGGGATTATTCCGACAAGGCCTTTGTGGTTAAAGTACCTGCCTTGGGTAGCCGGACTGCTGGGTATCTTACTGATAGTGTCTGTCCTGTTCTGGTGGTACAAAAGAAGGCGTAATGGAAAGCCTCCGGTCATTTCCCAAGTTCCTCCGCACATCCGGGCAAGAAAGGAGATTAAAGAACTGGATGCCAGAAAACTCTTTGAAAAAGGGCATGCCAAGCGTTTCTACTTCCGCTTTTCTGAGATTTTGAGGCGGTATTTGGGATCTCTAAGGGAATTTCCAGCCGTGGAATTAACCACTGAAGAGATTGCCCGCTGTATTGACAGGGAACAGGACAGGGATCTTTTGGCTTTATTGCGACAGGCAGACCTGGTCAAGTTTGCTGATCGGGTACCGGCGCCTGCAAGAAAAGAAGAAGAGGTAAAGAAGGCCCTTTCCTATATCCAGGAGACCAGCCCGGTCCCGAAGGCCAGCCACGAAACAGATGTATCCGGGGAGATGGGCCGATGATGTTCAGATTTGCCTATCCGGTGCTTCTGGTCCTGCTGGTGGTAGTGGCAGGGTGGCTCTTCTTTTGTTTGCGGAGAAAACCACCCGGCATAACATATTCCATGACTTCCCGAATGGCCCGGTTTGCCGGAGGAGGAAGCAGTTTTCCGGCAAAGGTCCCAATGATTTTGAGGGCCGGTTGTTTGATCCTGTTAATCCTGGCTGCCGCGAGGCCCCAACTCTACAATGAGTCCCATGAAATCCGGTCCCCAGGCGTGGATATCGTGCTCTGCCTGGATACATCAGGTTCCATGCAGGCCATTGACTTCAAGTTGGATGGTAAACCGGTATCCCGACTTACTGCTGTCAAAAAGGTGGTCAGCGAGTTTATCAAAAAGAGGAAAACAGACAGGATAGGCCTGGTCGTATTCGGAGAAGAAGCCTTTACACAATCCCCCCTGACAGTGGACAAGGGACTCCTGCTGGGATTGGTAGATAAGATGGAGGTCGGCATGGCTGGAGACCGCACTGATATCGGCTCTGCTATTGCCATAGGAGGCAAAAGGTTAAAAGACCTGAAGGCAAAATCCAAGATCCTGATCCTCCTTACTGATGGAGTACATAATGCGGGCGATCTCACACCCGAACAGGCAGCGGAGGCGGTCATGACATTGGGTATCAAGATATATACCATTGGTGTGGGAGGAAAAGGGCCGGCTCCTTTCAGAGTCAAGACACCTTTTGGTACACGCATTATACAACAAAGGGTCGATCTGGATGAGAAGACCCTGAAAAAGGTTGCAAAAACAGGAAACGGCGGATATTTCAGGGCTGCGGACACGAAACAACTGGCTGAGATATACGGCATGATAGACCGGGAAGAGAAGACCGAGGTAAAGGTCAAGGAATTCTTCCATTTTCGAGAGCTTTATCCCTATTTCCTTGTACCGGCGCTGATTCTGCTTGTATTGGAAACATTTCTGAGGACCACGTTCTTGAGGATGATCCCATGACATTGGCCCATTTCTGGATCCTCCATTTCCTCTGGCTTCTGCCCTTGGCTGCCATGGCCCTTGTTTTTTGCAATCGCCAAAAGAAAAAGGCCATGGGACGGTTTGCCGACCCGGAACTTCTGGCCCGGCTGACAGGAGAAGCCCGAAAAGGGAGACGATTCCTGAAGGGATTTCTTTTGCTGAGTGCCCTTGGCCTGATGGTCTTTGCATTGGCAGGACCCCGGTGGGGCAGCCATTTTCAGGAGGTCAGCCGAAAAGGTGTAGACATTATGATAGCAGTAGATGTCTCCCCCAGCATGCTGGTGGAAGACATCAAGCCAAATCGACTTGAGCGTGCCAGACGTGAGATTATGGACTTCCTGAAGGTGGTCCAGGGGGACAGGGTGGGCCTTGTGGCCTTTTCAGGTGCGGCCTTTATCCAGTGCCCCCTGACCCTGGACTATGCAGCGCTTGAGATGTTCCTTAATGCACTGCAACCGGACCTGATTCCCGTTCCAGGCACGGACCTGGAGGCGGCTATTAAAACTGCCGTTTCGTCCTTTGACTTCAAAGCAGAGACAGATAAGATTATTCTTCTCATCACAGACGGGGAGGACAATGAGGGCAAAGGTCTTGAATCGGCCCGAAAGGCAGAAGAAAGGGGGGTCAAGATCTTTGTCTTCGGCATGGGAGAGACTTCCGGCGGGCCAATCCCTGCCGGTGGCGGAAAGGGAGGATTTAAGAAGGATAAAGATGGCAAACTTATTTTATCCAGGCTCAACGAAGATGACCTGAGAAAGATAGCTTCCATGGCCGGGGGGACCTATGTCCAGTCAGTGGCCGGCGATCTGGACCTGGATGTACTTTATTTTGAGGGAATCAAATCCAGGACAGAGGCAAAGACCCTGAAGAGTGGTAAAATCAGGATATTTGAGGAACGTTTTATGTTTTTTGTGCTGGCCGCCTTCCTCTTTTTGCTCGTGGAAGGATCGATATCTGAAAGGCCATCCTGACAGGAGAGACAATTGTTCAAGTATACTGAGATCCTCACGCTCCTTTTCGTCCTTATTCTTTCCACCGTGGCCCTGGCTGCGGAGGGCCCGGACGAACTATACAGGCAGGGGCGTTTCACCGAGGCAGAAAAGGCCTATACACATCTGGATATGGATCATCCAAAGGACATCCGCTTTCGCTACAACAGGGCATGTGCAGCCTATCAAAACTCCGATTATAAAGGGGCAACAGCAGCCTTTTCCAGTGTGTTGAGAAGGACAAAAGATAGCGAGATCCGGTTCAAGACCGCTTACAACCTTGGCAACACAGCGTTTAAACAAGGCGATTTTGCAAGCGCTGTGGCTTATTACAAGCAGGCCATCGCTTATAATTCTGAAGACAAAGATGCCGGATATAATCTTGAGCTGGCCCTGATACAACAGGAGAAACAGAAACAGAAACAGAAAAAAAATACTAAGGACCCAAAAAAACAGTCCCAGGATGGGTCTCAACCGCAAGACAAGGAGAATAAATCCAAAGGCAGTAAAAAAGGAAAAGATTCGGACAAGCAGTCCCAGGGTAAGACGTCTGACCAGAAAACATCTCAAGGCCGGGATCAACAAGACAAAAAAGACCGTTCAGAATCCGACAGGAAGGTGGGATCTAAACAGGAAAAAGATCAGAGGCAGGATATGGATCAAAAGGCCGGGCAGGAATCACCAAAAGATCTTTCAGGTGACCTTAAGCCGCTTCAGGCCATGTCGGAGGAAGGAGATGCAGGAGGGGATAAAAGCACCGGACAGGCCATGTCTGCAATTGACATAAAAAAGGCCGAGGCCCTGCTTGACAATCTCAAGGAGGACCGTTCCCGTTTTATGCGTTTTCAGGTTCCAAAAGACAAAAGAAACGGCGTACAATCAGGGAGGGACTGGTAAGATGAAGAGGTCTATCCTAGTGCTTCTGGCGCTTTTACAATTCATGCTGATCTCTTGTCCGGCCGGGGCTGATGTATCTATATCCACGAGGCTTGATAGAGAGGAAGCCACTATCACGGATTCCATAAGCATGGTTGTCAGCATAGCAGGGGCCAGGGAAAGCAACTCCCCACCTATTTTTAAGGGCGTGGAGGCTTTTGATGTTACTCAGGGTGGGACATCAAGCCGATTCGAGGTCATCAATGGCAAAGTCAATTCAGGGATCGATTATACATTTTTTTTACAGCCCAAAAAGACCGGAACCTTTGAAATAGGACCTGTTGAGGTGACGGTCGATGGAAAGACTTACAAGAGCAACACGATCACACTGAAGGTTGTCAAACAGCCTGAATTATCAGGCGCTGATCGAGGTCCTCTTTTTCTGACTGCCGGGCTTTCATCCACAAAGGTATATGTGGAAGAGCAGTCGATCTATACTTTGAAGCTATATCATCAGACCAGGGTCGGCAACATATCCCTGGAACTGCCGGAGACAGAACATCTGACCTTCAGACAACTCGGGAAGCCCATTGAATACCAAAGTTTTTACAATGGCCGGTCTTACGATGTTGTGGAGGTACGATATGCCCTGGTACCTTCAGAAGATGGAATTCGCGGGATCGAACCCTCAAGAATGAAAATGACCGTTGCCCAGACCGAACGCCGATCAAGCAGGGGTTTTTTTGATGATCCTCTTTTTTCTTTCTCCAGAGGGCGGGCCATGACAGTGGCCAGTAAGCCCTTGGAACTTAATGTGCTTCCCTTGCCGGGTAAGGGGAAACCACTCGATTTCAGCGGGCTGGTGGGGAATTTTGAGATCAGTTCCAAACTGGAGCCTAATGAGATAAAGGCCGGAGAATCCGCTACACTGACAGTCCTCGTGAAGGGCCGTGGAAATGTCAACCGCATCCCGGATTTGAAGTGGCCTGAACCTGACCATATAAAGGTCTATGCCGATGAGCCGGTCCTGAAGGTCAGGGAAGATGCAAAAGGACTGTCCGGTTTAAAGACTATGAAGTGGGCATTGGTGCCTGAAAAGGAAGGGCGCTACAAGATACCTCTTTTCTCGCTCAGCTTTTTTGATACAGATACCCACCGATATCGAAAAATAGAGAGCTCGCGCCTTTCTTGTTCCGTCCTGCCGGACGAGGTAAAACAGATTCAGGTCTCCACGGACCATTCAAACGGACAAAAGATTGAAGGCTATACAAAAAAGGCAGTCAAAGAGCTGGGCCATGACATCCTGCCAATCCATACCTCCATAAAAAACCTGGGGGAAAGGTCCATTATCCGACCGGGAGGACTGGTTTTCTGGTTTGTCTTCTCTGTGCCGTTTTTTATCTATGCGGTAGTATTTCTTGGGCTGAAGTTTGTGAAGAAATCAGACAGGTCTATTGCCACGTTAACAGCGAAAAAGGCAGCCAAAAAATTTATCAGGAAATGCCATCAGGATAAACTCAGTTCGAGCGATTTGGCCTTATTCTTCAGGGATTATTTGAACGAGCGATTTGGCCTGTCTCTTGGTTCCCTTACCTCGGGAGAGGCGGCTGAAATCTTAAAATCAGAGGGAGCCGATCTTGATACTGCCCGGAAGATACAGGCCATTTTAAAAAATCTTGAGAATGCAGTGTATACCGGTAAGGGACAAAATGCCTGCGCTCTTGGAAAAGACGCCTCTCAACTGGTCAGGCAGATTGAAAAGGAAATCCTGTGACAAAATCTATCTGTGTGAGCATAGCTATTTTTCTCACGGTCTGTTTTTTTGGACCTGATATCATGGCCCTTCAGACCAGCGAATCAGAGGAACTGTTCTTCAGTTCAAATCAGGCTTACAGGCAAGGCCGTTTTCAGGAAGCAATCGATGGATATGGCCGGTTGATCCGATCCGGCCACAAGGACGGGAATCTCTATTACAACCTGGGCAACGCCTACTTTCGTATGGACCAGCTTGGCCGGGCCATTCTGAACTATGAACGTGCCCGCCTCCTGATACCGGGAGATGCAGACTTGAATTTTAACATCAATTATGCCCGTGATAAGACCCTGGATGCCGTTTCCGAATCCCAGGACCTTGTCAGCATGACCTTCTTTTGGCTTAAAGACCTAAGCCTTGCCAAGCTATTATGGGGTTTTGCCGTCCTGAATCTCCTGCTCTGGACGACCCTTTTGATAAGGCTGTTTTTTAAATTTGAGTGGACCTACTATGCTTGTCTCATATCCATAATTTTATGGATTATCGCCGGCGCTTCCTTCGGGCTGAAATGGTGCCGATTAAACACAGATAACCGTGCTGTTATCCTCGAACAAGAAGTAAACATCCTTGCCGGTCCTGATATACGGGATACAGTGCTTTTTAAGCTCCATGCAGGTACCATTGTGCATTATGAAAGATCAGAAGATGGATGGTCTCTGGTCAGCCTGCCGGATAAAAAGAGAGGATGGGTAAAAGCAGGGTCTGTGGAACCTTTTATAGAAGAAAAAACGATTTAGGAAAGGAGGTATAATGCATCTGCAAACAACTACCATTTCAGATGCCTGGTACCAAATCCTGTACAATTTAGAATCTGAGGCCTACCGTCAGGATATCGAAAGGGGGTCCTTTGAGAAAGAAAATTACCGGCTTCAGATCCCCTGGCTGTCTTTGGAGATCACACATCCTCTTCAGGATATGATTCCAATTATTCCTCCGGGATGCTCCGCACCTCCCCCGAACACCATGGAATACGTGAAAAAATATTTTATTGACTACCTGCTGGGAGGAAAACTGCCTGGAAAGAATGAGGTCTATACCTATGCATCACGGATAAATATTCAACTATCCAAGGCCATACAGATTCTCAAAGATACTCCAAATACAAATCAGTCTTCCATCATTGTTGGACGGCCGGAGGACTTAGACCTCCAAGACCCTGCCTGTCTTAGAGCGCTAGACCTGAAAGTCCACGATGGCCGGCTCGACATTGCAACCTTCTGGCGCAGTTGGGATATTTGGGCTGGTTTGCCAACCAACTTAGGAGGTTTGGCATTGTTAATGGAATATATCTCCGAGGAAATAGGATTTGGGGTGGGAGTTTTAAGGGCTGCAAGCCAGGGGGCCCATATCTATGAGTATCAACTTCCTTTTGTGAAAGCTCGATTGGTCAAATACCAGGAAATTTAAATAGGATACCATTTTTGATTGAAAATGATGCGAAGATTTTTGAGCGAAATCACTTTTGGGGCATCCTTCATTCTGTAGTTTACACTTTTTCAACATAAACGGATGCAGGCGATTAGCTGTTAGCCTTTAGCTATTAGGTAAAAACATTGTATAAAAACGGATTGTTAAGCTAAAAGCTAACGGCTAATCGCACAAGTCATATTTTTTGAGGTATATTATCCCTAAAAGTGTAAACTACTTTTGGCTTACTATGAAGGATGCCACTTTTTGCAGTATAATCTTTTTCCAATATGGCGCTATTTCTGTATTTACTCAAAAAAATCCTCACTCTTGGGCCTACTTTCCTGGGCATAACCATCATATCTTTCATGGTCATGCATCTTGCCCCGGGTGAGCCCATGAGCCTCCAGGCCGACTTTAATCCCAAGATGACCCCTGAGATGAGAGAGCGTCTGAGAGCACAGTACGGCCTGGATCGGCCCCTGCACATACAGTATTTGCAATGGCTTAAGGGGCTTGCCGTGCTGGATCTTGGGCGGTCATTTTCCCCGGACAGGAGACCCGTTTGGGACAAAATCAAGGAGCGGCTTCCGGTTACGTTGCTCATAAACGTCCTGGCAATAGGCTTGATACTTGTAGTTGCGGTCCCATTAGGTGTGGCTGCCGCCGTGCGTCATAACAGTTTTTTTGACCAGGTCACTACGGTCCTTGTCTTTATTGCCTATGCAGCCCCGGCCTTCTGGGTGGCCCTGCTTCTCATGCTCTACTTTGGCGTACACCTGGGATGGTTGCCCATCTCAGGGCTTCACAGCCTTATGGGGTATGAACAGATGTCAGGTTGGGAAAAGCTGCTGGACTGGTGCCGTCACCTGATACTGCCGGTGCTTGTATCTGCTCTTGGCGGACTTGCAGGTATGTCACGCTATACCAGATCCTCAATGCTTGAGGTCTTAAGGCAGGACTATATTACGACTGCAAGGGCAAAGGGTCTGCCGGAAAGAAAGGTGATCTACCGGCATGCCTTGAGAAATGCCCTCTTACCCTTAATAACTATCCTGGGCCTGTCTATTCCGGGCCTTATAGGCGGCAGCGTGATCTTTGAATCCATCTTTGCAATACCGGGAGTAGGTCAGCTTATGTGGACCAGCGTTATGGCCAGGGACTATCCGCTGCTCATGGGAAACTTGGTGATAGTTTCGGTGTTGACATTGCTTGGAAATCAGTTGGCCGATATGGGCTATGCCCTGGCAGATCCGAGAATTCGTACAGGCGTTCAGACGGAAGATTGAAGAAAGTAATAATTATGGAAGCCTTCAATCACCAAATCACTAAATCACTAAATCACCAAATCACCTGGTTGGGCCGGTTGGGAAACAACCCTTTGGCAGTGGCAGGGTTTTTAATAGTCGGACTTCTCTGTCTTGTTGCCCTTTCCGCCCCCTGGCTTGCCCCTTATGATCCACAGGCAATAGATACCTGGCATATTCTTGAGTCACCTTCAAGGGCCCATCTACTTGGTACGGACCCACTTGGCAGAGACTGTCTTTCAAGGCTTATCTATGGGGCGAGAATATCCTTGCTGGTAGGGATTGTAGCTGTCGGGATTGCAACAGTTATTGGTACTATCCTTGGTGCCCTTGCCGGATTTTACGGCAAGTGGACAGACGGGCTGCTAATGCGTTTTGTGGACATAATACTTTGTTTCCCCTCTATTTTTCTTATTATGGCTGTTATTGCCTTTCTTGAACCATCAATTTTAAACATCATGGCGGTAATAGGTCTCACAAGCTGGATGGGGGTGGCCCGGCTCGTAAGGGCGGAATTCCTGAGTCTCAGACGGCGTGATTTCGTGCTGGCAGCCAGGATATCAGGTGCCTCCAATGCAAGGATAGTCTTTTCCCATATTTTACCAAATGCAGTGGCCCCTATTCTTGTGGCAACCACACTCGGAGTCGGTGGGGCAATTCTTACTGAGAGCGCCCTGAGTTTTCTCGGAATTGGGGTCCAGCCTCCCACCCCAAGCTGGGGCAACATGCTTACTGAAGGCAAGGACAACCTGGAGATAGCCTGGTGGCTTTCGATGTTTCCAGGTATGGCAATCCTTGTGACCGTACTTGGCTACAACCTATTGGGAGAAGGGCTGAGAGACGCCCTGGATCCCAGGATAAAATCGGATTGAAGTTGATCTATTTCAAAAAACCTGATTTTTTCAGCAGGTCTGAATGCATAACAACTGATTTTACCTCCCTGCGGAAGAGCATCCTAATTCTTCAATAAGGGATAAGCTTGCTTCAATGTTCTCCTCTGCTTCCTTTGCCGTCAAAAAGCTTGAGCTCGTTTATGATGGAGACATAGCGAAAAATGGGTTCAATTATAGTTCCAGCCAGGATTCGGAGAATATGGTCTTTCCCATCAGGACCCTGGTTGTCTTGTAGTATTCCATTTCCTTGGGAGAAAGGGTGCCGGGGTCAGGTTCGCTCCATATTAGAATGCAAAGGAGGAAAAACTCGGAATCTCCGATAAACCTTTTTTATTCTTAGACAGGATTAACCCCAGTACCATCTGCCGGAGCTACGGGGCAAGCAGGATGTTTTGGTTTTTCTCCCTTCCCGGCCTCCGGCCCGTAGGGGCCTACGCCCCGGTGGGAAGAAAGGGAGACTGAACACGCAAATCCAACTTGAAATTAAAAGTTCGGCCTGTTTTTCAAAGGTTTCATACTATCTTGTTGTCGAATGGATTCAACAGCGTGATATCTATATTTTTAAAATCTTCAATATTTCTTGTAACCAGAC
>JAYEMY010000159.1:0-3204 GCA_034718455.1 Thermodesulfobacteriota bacterium | reverse complement strand
TGACAGCCAACAGCCTTTTTCGGGTTTCAAAGCACAATCCATTGAGAATACGCCTTTTGGTGCAACCTTGTCCGCGGTTGAAACCCTGCAAAAGCCTGTCGGCTGCCAGGGAGTGTGAACGGTTACTGGGAAGGAGTTAGGCATGAAGAATGAAATCTATCTTTCCATGGTTATTCCTGCGTATAATGAAGAAAAAAGAATCGGAAGAACTCTCAGAAAGATAAGTGAATATTTGCTGGAAAAGGGTTATCCCCATGAAATTATTGTTGTGGATGATGGAAGTACGGATGGCACCACTGCCCTAGTCAGGGAAATAGCTCAAGAAGTTCCCTGTATCAGGCTATTGAAAAACAATGGTAATCGGGGAAAAGGATACTCCGTGCGCAACGGCGTCCTGAGTTCCAGAGGACAACTGATTATCTTTTCCGATGCCGACCTTTCTACTCCCATCGAAGAATTGGATAAGCTCAAAGTGTGGATTGAAACAGGCCATAATATCGCTATTGGTTCCAGGGCATTGCCGGAATCAGAAATCCTTCTGCCGCAGCCCTGGTATAGGCAATGTATGGGAAAGGTATTTAATAGACTGGTGCGCTTTTGGGCAGTCACTGAAATCAAGGACACCCAATGCGGATTCAAGCTGTTTATGGGAGGGGTTGCCAGGTCCCTGTTTAAAAAACAAACTATTGACGGATTTGGATTTGATGCGGAACTCCTTTATTTGGCAAAAAAAAGTGGATACAGTGTAAGAGAAGTCCCTGTTCGATGGATCAATTCTCCTGATTCACGGGTAAATATTTTTAAAGATCCCTTTCTAATGGTAAAGGATTTAATAGTCATGCGAAAAAAATATTTGATCAAGACCATTGATGAAACACTTACCGCTTTGCAGTCTATAAGGGTCAGGGGGCAAGGGTGGAAGCTCAAAGGTGAAAGCTAAAAGGGGCCTTGATCATCGTTTCGGCCAATACGATGTTAAACCGCAGAATATCGAACAAGGAATTATGAATGTCGAAAGGATGACTTTAAAGTCCTTCATAATTCGAGATTCCTTGTTCGATATTCGACATTCAAATGTCAGTTAGAGTGGCCCAAACGATGATCAAGGCCCTAAAAGGGTAAGAAGCTGGGAGCTGGAAGCAGGAAAAGGAGGGCATAAAATAGAGCAAACGTTCACGGAACATTAAAATTGGAAATTTGGCCTTCATGCTTCATAATATCCCCTTTTTGTCCGATATAGGAGGATAGGATATCCGAGAAACAAATCAGGTGGCAATGAGGGGGCCTATCTTCCCGTGAGAACAGAACAAATACCCACTATCTTCAGACTAAAGACCATTTACTGCATACTTCCCTTCTGGATCGTAATCACAATATGCCTGGCGAGTAATATAAGTTTTCCTGATCTTGGCCATTTTATTAAATCCGGCGAAGTGATGCTGGAAAGCAGGGCCATTTTAAGCCAGGATCTTTTTACCCATACCTATCATGGACTTCATTATATCAATTCAGGCTGGCTGTCTCAGGTATCTTTCGCGTTTTGTGAGAGAATGAGCGGCTTAGAAATATTTATCTTTTTAAAGACCATTTTACTGATCATCACCATAACAATTATTTATCACTTTATCTGGAATATAACAAAAAATTATAGAATCAGTCTTATATTCATTTTTTTTACAATAGTACTTGGAATCACAAATTGGAGTGTCCGCCCCCAGATATTCATAATTCCCATCTTTGCGTTTTTCTATAGTCATCTTTACAGGACAGAGACAATAAAAAGTTCCTTTATTCTTCTATTTTCCTTTTTGATGATTCTGTGGGTCAATTTTCATAGCAGTTTCTCTCTGGGGATTATTCTTGTTGGGATTTTTTTAGTGGGAGAGGCAATTGAGAAATATTCCGGCAGTAGAAGAATCAAGGATCTGATAAAAGATTCAAGACTAAAAAGGTTTTTGTTTTTATTAATAATCCTGGTCTCTGTAACACTGATAAATCCCTATGGTATAGATATCTGGCGGGATATGTGGGCTAACGCCTCAATTTCACAGGAGCGCTCCACAGAATGGAAGCCTACAATCATGAAGGATTTTACCGGCTACTGTTACATTATTTCCATTGTTATCAGCGGAATAATACTCAAATACAGCAAACGCAGAATCACGGTTACAGAGGCTGTTTTGCTTTTGGCTTTTCTATTCGCAGGTTTTAAAGCCAGTCGAATGATTATCTGGTGGGGGATTGTCTCCGCCCCTATCCTTGCGGTCCATTTCTGTTCCATAGATGCCGTAAGGGAAAGGATATCAGGGGGCAAGGGGCAAGGGGCAGGGTCGGGAAGTGAATGCCTTCCTTTGAATATCCTCATTATTATTTTCCTTGTTATAGCTACTGTGTCATTTCTTCCCTGGTTCAGGCCATATCATCCCATTGAAAAGGTAACGACTTTTATCAATCCTGAAACAAACCCTGTTGAAATAGTGAATTATATTAAGGGAGAAAAATTAAAAGGGAATATGTATAATGACATCAACTGGGGAAGCTATATTATCTGGAGGCTGTGGCCGGAATATAAGGTATTTGCGGATAACCGGCTGCATTTAGTGCCTGAGGAAATCTGGAAAGATTGTGAGGATGTGCGCTATGGCTTGAGAAATTGGGAGAAAATACTGGACAAGTATAAGATTTCATTTGTTGTGCTCAGTAAAAAGGACAACAAGAGGACTATTGAGTTTATAAAAAACAGCCAGGGCTGGAAAAAGGTATATGAGGATAACGTGGGGGCGGTGTTTGTGAGGAGGCTCAAAGGAGATGATAGCGGATTGATCGCACGGCCTACTGTTATTCAGGGATCGTCTCCTGCTGCCGCCAATTCAACACTGTTTCAGCGCCGGCGGTATGCCTCCGCGGATTTGCAGCATCATGTCTTGAACGATTCGCAGGCCCGACAGCCCTAAGGGTCCTAAAAACACGCATACGACCAGAATCGTCCCAGCTATTTGGAGTTCGCCATAGGGTATCCAGCGGAAAGGCAGACCGGCGAGGAACAGCAGGCTCCTGACCAATGCATAGAAAATCACCATGAAGGCCACCAGAGGGGTCAGGGGACGCCATGTCGCTGGTGTGAAGGTTTTTTCTAATTATAACGCTTTTTGGGGAGCCATGCATTTCAATGGTTTCAATAAGTTACAGTCTTATGCGAAGAAC
>JAYEMY010000158.1:0-3208 GCA_034718455.1 Thermodesulfobacteriota bacterium | reverse complement strand
GGATTTTCTGACGGTTTCAATCAGGAATTTTCTCAGCATGACGCCGGAAGAAAAAACCTTGATGGAGACACAATTCATAAACACGGCACGGCCGCTACTTGAAGATCCACGGGTTGCAAAACTTTCAGAATGCAAACACCACAGGGATAAGACAAGGTTAGAGCATGTAAAGGAGGTAGCTTACTTAAGCTTTCTCTGGGGTAAGCGATTATCTCTGGACTGTGAGGCGATTATCAGGGGCGCATTACTGCACGATCTTTTCTACTATGACTGGCTGCGTGAGGGACCCCGGTTGCACGGTTTCCGGCACCATAATATTGCTCTGAAAAACGCGCGTAAAATAACACATCTTTCCAAAAAAGAAGAGGATATTATCAAAAAACACATGTGGCCGCTCACCATTATCCCTCCGCGTTACATGGAGTCCTTGATTGTTTCTCTTGTGGATACATTTTGTTCTGCGAGAGATTATGTGAGCGTGAAGAAACAAGGCAAAACCGCAAAGGCAGCCGCCATCTGCGTTCGTTCGGAATCAGGAGACAAACAAAGATGATAACAAATGCGGATAATGCCTATTTTGCTGGAATTGATATTGGCTCAACAACTGCCAAGGCAGTCATATTAGATGAGAACGGCAACATTATTTTTTCTCGCTACCGACGCCATCAGGCCAAAACCGTGGAAACCGCACGGGACATCATGGAAGAGGCCGTTGGGGACTTGGGCGACGTGGTGCTTGATCTGGCGGTTACCGGATCTGCGGGGATGGGCGTGGCCGAGACCTTCGGGCTGCCATTTGTCCAGGAAGTAGTGGCCTCAGCCCACTATATAGAGGAATCTTTTCCTGAAGCCAGAACTTTTATTGAAATCGGCGGAGAAGACTCAAAAATCGTATTTTTCGACGAACATTTTCGTCCCGACATCCGGATGAACGGCAGTTGTGCAGGGGGAACCGGCGCTTTCATCGATCAAATGGCCGTTCTTTTGGCTGTTAAAGTGGCAGAGCTAAACACGCTGGCCAAAAAATCAACGGACATTTACCCTATTGCCTCCCGCTGCGGCGTCTTTGCCAAGACCGATATCCAGGCATTGTTTAGCCGCCATGTATCCAGGGAAGATATTGCTGCTTCTATATTTCATGCAGTTGCCCTGCAGGTAATCACCGCCCTGTCCAGGGGCCGGGATATTAAAGAAAAAATACTCTTCGGCGGCGGCCCACTGACTTTCAACCCGGAGCTGCGCAAGGCCTTTGTGAATCTTCTTGGCATTGAGAAACCGGATAACCTGATTATTCCTGAGCATCCGGAACTGCTTCCCGCCATGGGCGCGGCCATGGTCCGGAACGGAAACCCCTGCCAGGCCAAAATCAGTAACTTTTTATCAATACCGGCAAATGGCGCAGGTGGACAAACAACCAGTGACACCAAAAGGCTGCCGTCCCTGTTTACAAACAAAGCTGAGTTTAATCTGTGGCAGGAACGGCATGCACAAAATCGAGTCCCCAGGATTGATCCGGCTGCAGTAAACGGGAAAAATCTTTTTTTAGGAATCGATTCCGGGTCAACAACTACCAAGATTGTCCTGGTCGATGAGGATGGAAAATTTGTACTTGGCTATTACGGCGCCAATAATGGTGATCCACTCCAGGCGGTAAAAAATGGGATGGCCGAGTTCAGGGAAAAATTCGCAACAGTCGGTTTCGGCCCTCATATCGTGCGGACAGCCGCCACCGGTTATGGTGAATGCCTGATCAAAGCGGCTTTTGGCTTAAATGACGGCGTGGTTGAGACCATAGCGCATTACAGGGCAGCTCGACATCTTGAACCAGACGTCTCCTTTATTTTGGATATCGGTGGCCAGGACATGAAGGCAATCTATATCCGGAATCACGCCGTGTCAGAAATCCAGATCAATGAAGCCTGCTCATCGGGATGCGGTTCTTTTATTGAAACATTTGCCAACTCGTTGGGATACACCGTTCAGGAATTTGCCGAAATCGCCTGTGAGAAAAACTCACCCTTTGATCTGGGGACCCGATGCACCGTCTTCATGAATTCCAAGGTCAAACAGGCAATTGGGGAAGGCGCGACGACCGCCGATATTTCAGCCGGACTGGCCTATTCGGTCATCAAAAATGCGCTGTACAAGGTGCTCAAATTGAAGAACACCGACGTCTTGGGAAACAAGATCGTTGCCCAGGGAGGGACATTCCGCAATCCTGCCGTGTTGCGCGCCTTAGAGCTTTTATTCAACAAAAAGGTTGTCAGGCCGGATATTTCCGAATTGATGGGCGCTTACGGCACGGCCCTGACCGCCCTTTCAAATCATCGCAGCAGATCAAGTAAAGCAAGTTCTTTTACTACCTTTGAGGACATGGAAAGTGGAACTGACTTTTCCAAAAAGGAAATCCGTTGCAATGGTTGCGAGAACAGATGTACTGTCTTGCAGCTTAGGTTCGCCAACAGAAACCGTTTTTATACAGGGAACCGTTGTGAGCGGCATTTCAGCAACAATCCCGACATAGAACACAAGGGGAAAAATCTGATCAACGAACAGATAAAGTTCTTATTTGACCAAAAGATGGAACCGGAAAGTAAGCCGGTTCTCACCTATGGCATCCCCCGCTGCATGAACATGTATGAAAACTTCCCGTTCTGGTGTGCTTTTTTGACCACTTGCGGGTTTAGGGTAGCTCTTTCCTCCCCTTCCGACTTCAAACTTTATGAAAAGGGTGCACCAACGGTCATGTCGGAAAACATCTGTTTTCCAGCCAAGCTTGCCCACGGTCACATTTTCGATCTTATTGAAAAAAAAGTAGACAGGATATTCTATCCCACCGTGGTTTATGAACAACAGGAACATGACGATGCCTTGGACAGTTTCAACTGTCCGGTCATTACCGGATATCCGGACCTGTTGAAAAGCGCCATTGATCCTGAGGGGGAGCATGGAATTCCACTTGATAATCCGGCCGTCAGCTTCAAAAGACTGGACCTGTTAAGGGATCAGCTTTATCTATTTTTTAAGCCGTTTGGAATAGATTACCGGACGGTGTCTCTGGGGGTAAAGAAAGGAGTGGACGCCCAAAGGGCTTACAAGGAAAAACTCAGGGCCGGTACAAAAGCCCTGATAACCGATGCCGAAAAAAAGCAGCGAATCGTAGTTGTCCTTGCCGGACGGCCTTATCACATAGATCCACTTATCAACC
>JAYEMY010000157.1:0-12521 GCA_034718455.1 Thermodesulfobacteriota bacterium | reverse complement strand
CAGCCGACAGGCTTTTGCAGGGTTTCAACCGCGGACAAGGTTGCACCAAAAGGCGTATTCTCAATGGATTGTGCTTTGAAACCCGAAAAAGGCTGTTGGCTGTCAGGGGGGAAAGTGAATGATTACGTTCCGTGAACGTTTTGCCATATTTGTTTAACGTCATAATATCTACTACCTAGAGTTGCAGGTAGCTCAGGAGCTTATATGACATCCCAAGTACGTGTAATAGTTACAGCCGGATACGGAACAAACTGTGAGATGGAGATGGCTAATGCGTGCAGACTGGCCGGTGCAGATCACATTGATATAGTACATCTCAGTGATCTCCTGGATGGGAGCGTCCGCCTGGATGACTACCACTTCCTTAACCTGCCGGGTGGATTTTTAGATGGCGATAATCTGGGAGCAGCACAGGCAGGAGCATACAGGCTCCGAAATGCCAGGGTTAAGGAAACAGGAAAACGTCTGCTGGATCAGCTCCTGGAATTTGTGAAAAAGGGGGGTCTGGTACTGGGGGTATGCAATGGTTTTCAATTGATGGCGAAGACCGGTCTCCTTCCGGGTTTTGATGGTGATTATGAACAACGCCACATAAGTCTCACCTATAATGATTCCGGCAGGTTCGAAGACCGGTGGGTCACTTGCAAGGTATCTCCGGACTCTTCTTGCATATTTACCCGTGGGATAGACCGTATTGAGTTGCCGGTAAGACACGGAGAAGGAAAGTTCGTAACAATTGACATATCTGTAAGGGACCGGCTGGTGACAGAAGGCCTTATTGCACTTCAGTATGTATCACCCTTAACAGGGGAGCCTACGCAAGACTATCCCGACAACCCAAATGGTTCGGAGCTTGCCATAGCCGGCATTTGTGATGCTACAGGCAGGCTCATGGGTCTGATGCCCCATCCTGAGGCATTTCATCACAGAACCAACCATCCACGATGGACCAGGGAAGAATTGCCCGAGGAAGGGGCAGGACTGGCCTTTTTCCGGAATGCCGTGGACTATATACGGGAGAAGCTCGGCAGTTGAGCAATTAGCTGCTAGCCATTAGCGTTTAGCTTTGAAAAATCAGGGCATTATGTTAATTAGAAATAACATCCAACGGGTTCACCCTGTTTAATCCCCACAAAGGGGGCAGCGAAGCTGCATTCAACCCTGAATCTCCGGCCCAGACCCTGGTGCGCCTGCTTAAATATTTAAGGCGTTTTCTACTGGAAACCGCGATTTGCTTTGCAGGGCTCACTGCCATTCTATACTGGCTTTCTCCTCATTTCCTGGTCTTTCTTCAGTCCCATTTTGAGCAGCACTTGGCCTTTTTTGGAGTGCTGGAGCCGATGCTGGCCCTGCTCAAGCTCTCAAGCGTTGGGGCATTAATTCTTCTGGCGCCGTGGATACTCTGGCGTATTTCGCAGGGGCTGGTTGAAGTGCTTGGTTTTTCCAGAAAATTTTCCCTGGTGTTTATGCTGTCCGCTCTTCTACTCTTTTATGCAGGAACCTTTTTCTGTTTTTTTATAACCCTTCCATTTGGGATAAACTTCCTCCTGGGTTACCAGTCACAACACCTGCGGCCTGTAATAGCTGTAGGTAAGTTTGTGAATTTTATCGGACTCTTTCTTATTAGCTTTGGCGTGATCTTCGAAATTCCATTGCTCATGACATTGCTTTGCAGGCTGAAAATCTGCAGTCCTGAGACCTTTGGAAGATATAGACGTTATGCGATTTTATTAATTGCCATAATGGCTGCCATTCTCACTCCCACACCGGATATCTTCAATATGGCCATGATGGGAGTGCCCCTGTATGTCCTTTACGAGGCAGGAATAATTATTGCCAGGATAGTAAATCCTACCTCTACTTATCTTGACAAGGCTTAGCCATTCTATATAGTACTGGATTCGTGCTAAAAGCTTTAATAATCTGACATTAACCAGGCCATTGGCCTTGGCGTTTAATGACCAAATATCTAAAAGGATTTAGAAACACTGTCCCTGTAGAGGACATTCCGGAAGATGGTCTGCATCTGATATTCGAAGACATTCCGGGGCTCTTGTCTGAGATGGAAGAGTGCAGAATACAGGGTACTGCAAAAGGGGAGGTCTTCCTCCGCCGTGTTGATGGGGATGTGCATCTAAACGGTAAGGTTGCGACCCTGATTGTCATCAAGTGCGACCGTTGTCTGGAGGAGTACAACCAGGAGATAGGTATCTCTTTTTTCTATATACTGGTTCCTGGTCAATCGGTAGAGGGGAAAAAAGAAATAGCCCTTGGTAAAGAAGACATGGAAGTATCCTTGTATGATGGGGCTGAAATCCGGATAGGGGAAATATTCAGGGAACAGATTCTGCTACAAATTCCTATGCGGCATGTCTGCAGGGAGGATTGTAAAGGCATCTGTCCCGGGTGCGGTGCGGATCTTAATAGAGAGGAATGCCGTTGCCGAACAGAAACTTTGAATAACCCATTTAGTGTGTTAAAAAAGCTGTAAACGCTTACAGTTCGGTGGGTTGCGGTAAAACGGCTACGGGTAGCATATATTTTTTTGTAGGCTAGAACATTAAAAGTTAAGAGGTATTAAGAAATGGCAGTTCCACAAAGAAAAACTTCACGTTCACGCAAAGGTAATCGTCGCTCGCATGATGCGCTTCGTATTCCGAGTCTTTCAACATGCCCCCAATGTACAGAGCCCAAGCCTCCCCACAGAATTTGTCCCCATTGTGGTACCTATAGGGGAAAAGTATTCAATGAAGAAAAAGATTTAGACTAGAAAATGCCTGTAGCAGTAGATGCCATGGGGGGAGATCGAGGCCCTGATGTCCTAGTAAGGGGAGCAATCGACGCAGTCAGAGATTGCGGTGTTGAGATCACCTTGGTCGGGATAGAAGATGTGCTGAGGGAAACGCTTCGGCGGCTGGGCGGGGATGATTTGCCAATCAGTATCTATCCGGCCTCTCAAATAGTTGATATGGAAGAATCCCCGGCTGATTCTTTGAGAAAGAAAAAGGATTCTTCGATTAGAGTTGCTTTTGAACTTGTGCGTCAAGGAAAGGCCAAAGCCGTGCTCAGTGCAGGCAACTCAGGGGCCACGCTGGCAACAGCCATGGTTGCCCTGGGCAGAATCAATGGCGTTCGGCCGGCCATTGCTACGCTTATGCCGACATTGAAAAAGCCCGTGACTATGATAGACGTGGGGGCAAACGTAGACTGCAAGCCTGTTCATCTGCTGCAATTCGGAATAATGGGCTCAGTATTTTCCAGAGAACTTTTGGATAATTCCCGACCCAAAGTAGGGCTGTTAAGTATCGGGGAGGAAGACACCAAGGGCAATCAACTCGTAAGAAAAACGTATGATCTCCTTGCAGGCAGTGATCTGAACTTTGTCGGCAATGTGGAAGGCGGTGAAATTTTCAAAGGCGACGTAGACGTAATAGTGTGCGATGGATTTGTGGGTAACATATGTCTAAAACTGAGTGAAGGTCTTGCAAAGGCCATACTTACCATGCTGAAGTCAGAGATTGGGGGAAGTCTTATGGCCGACATGGGACATCCCTTGAAATCCGCCTTTCAAAGATTTTACAAGATAATAGACTATGCGGAGTACGGCGGCGCTCCGCTGTTGGGGATTAACGGGATAGCGATCATATGTCACGGGCTCTCCGATTCCAAAGCAGTTAAAAATGCAATACAACTAGCCCATGAACTGGCTAAGGTAGAATTGGCTGATAAGCTTGAAAACTCTCTTGCCAAAAGACAGGATCTATTCAAGGTAGTCTAGTGATATCAAAATCCCAACGAGGCCCCATCGATTAAAGTTTAATCATTATGCCTATTCGCAGTATAATTATCGGGACAGGGTCTCACGTACCCCAAAGAGTGGTAACGAACAAGGATATGGAAAGCCGTGTGGATACTACTGACGAGTGGATACGCACCAGGACAGGGATCATCCAACGCCATATCTCTAATGACCAGGAGACCAATTCTTATCTTGCTACACAAGCAGCAAGAAAGGCCCTTGATATGGCAGGTGTGTGCCCACAGGATCTGAACCTTATTATAGTCGGTACTATGACTCCGGACATGCCTATGCCCTCTGTCGCCTGTCTGGTGCAGAATGAGCTGGGAGCAAAAAAAGCCGGGGCCTTTGACCTGTATGCCGCTTGCACCAGTTTTCTTTATGCGCTTTCCGTAGCAGATAAGTTCATACGTAGTAGCTCCAGGATGAAGATTCTTGTGATTGGGAGCGAGGTGCTCTCCCGTGTTACAAATTGGGAAGACCGGAATACGTGTGTGCTCTTCGGTGATGGAGCAGGAGCCGCAGTACTTACCGGTACCAGAGAGGACAGAGGCATTTTCTCTACCCACCTCCATTCAGATGGTTCATTGGGAGAACTTCTTATCATAAAGGGCCTTGGGACGGCCTTCCCTGTAAGTCATGAAAACCTTGAAAAGGGATGGCAGTATATTCAGATGCAGGGTAGAGAAGTATTCAAACATGCGGTCAAGGCAATGGAGTCTGTGGCCTGGGAGGCTTTGGAGGCAAATGGATGGACCGGAGATGATGTAGATTTTCTGTTTTCTCATCAGGCCAACACACGAATCATTAATTTTCTGGGAGAGAGGTTGGGGCTTCCTAAGGAGAAGATCTTTATCAATATTCACAAGTATGGTAATACCTCGGCGGCGAGTATACCCATTGCCCTTGATGAAGCTAATCGAACAGGACTGTTGACCCCGGGCCTCCGTATTTTAATGGTTGCTTTCGGAGGTGGTTTTACCTGGGGATCTGTGGCCATGTGCTGGTAATATGGGTATTGAGTGAAGAGAAAGGATTTCTATATGGCACAAGTCAATTATTTTTTGACAGAAGAGCAACAGATGATCGTGGATCTTGCACGTCAGATAGCCGTGGAAAAGATCATTCCTGTACGAGCAAAACTCGATGAGAATGAGGAATTCCCTTGGGATATCATGAAGGATATGGCTCAGGCGGATCTTTTCGGGCTTTATGTCCCTGAAGAATATGGTGGTTTTGAAAAAGGCTGTTTTGAAAATTGTCTGGCGCTGGAGCAGCTTGCCTATGGTTGCATCGCTGTTACTACGACTTTTGCTGCCAGTGCGCTGGGAGGTTATCCTATTCTGCTTTTTGGTTCTGATGAACAAAAGGCCCGCTATCTCCCGGATATTGCCGCAGGCAAACGCCTTGTAGCCTTCGGGCTTACCGAAGCCAATGCCGGAAGTGATGCCTCAGGGATCCGGACTACAGCAGTGGAAGATGGAGACCATTGGGTTTTAGACGGCACCAAACAGTGGATAACCAGCGGCGGTGAAGCAGAAATATATACCATCGTGGCTATGACCAATAAAAACAAGGGTGCAAGGGGTGCAACATCCTTTATTGTTGAGAAGGGTGATCAAGGGTTCAGCTTCGGGAAAAAAGAACGAAAGATGGGGCTGAATGCCTCATCAACCAGGGAACTCGTATTCAATGAGTGCCGCATTCCCAAAGACCGTATTCTTGGCAGGAAGGGCCAGGGCTTCATAATGGCCATGAGGACTCTGGATCTGGCCAGACCCGGCATAGGGGCCATAGCAGTCGGACTTGCCCAGGCGGCCCTGGATGAAGCGGTCAAATATGCAAGACAGAGAATACAGTTCGGCCAGCCGATAATCTCCTTTCAGGCTTTACAGCATATGCTGGCGGATATGGCCACAAAGATAGAGGCATCAAGGGCCCTTGTGTATTCAATAGCCAGGACCATTGATGAGGGAACAAAGGACACTGCCAAAATATCTGCGATGGCAAAGCTTTTTGCCACTGATATGGCCATGCAGGTAACCACTGACGCAGTCCAAATCCTGGGCGGCTATGGATATATGAAGTCCTATCCGGTTGAAAAAATGATGCGGGATGCAAAAATCCTCCAGATATATGAGGGTACAAACCAGATCCTGCGCAACATTATCGGACAGGCGTTAAATAAGGAGTATGCGAAAAAATAATTTGGCATGAAACTGGAAATTGGAAATTGGGAAGAACACAAAGATGTAAATGTGTTACCTAATTTCAAGTTTCGAATTTCCAGTTTCACATTAGCTATGAACATAGTGGTTTGCATAAAACAGGTTCCGGACGCAAAGACCGTGCGTTTTGATACGGAAAAGGGCACTCTGGTACGGGAAGGGGTAGAGGCTGTTATAAATCCTTTTGACTTCCACGCCCTTGAGGCCGGTCTTCAGTTGAGAGATACTTACGGCGGGAAAGTCACTGTACTGAGTATGGGGCCGCCACAGGCGGAAAATGCCCTGAAAGAGGCCCTGTCCCTTGGAGCGGATAAGGGAATTCTTCTGTCAGACCGTGCCTTTGCCGGGGCGGATACCTTGGCCACCACCTATACACTGGCAAAGGCAATAGAGAAGCTGGGGTCTGTTGACCTTGTGCTTTGCGGCAAACAGGCCATAGATGGTGACACGGCCCAGGTAGGCCCAGGGCTGGCGGTCCGGCTCGGCCTTCCTTATGTGACATGCGTAAACGCGCTTAGTGTCCTGGATGATAGAAAGACAATGCATCTCAGACGGGTCAATGAAGATGGCTATGATATGCTTGAACTTGAGATGCCTGCCCTTCTGACAGTACTTGCCTCTCTCAACACACCAAGGCTTCCCTCCCTTAAGGGAAAAATGCGGGCCAAAAAAGCTGAAATTCCTGTATGGGGTGCCAGTGAACTTGGAGCAAAGCCTGATATGGTCGGACTGGCAGGCTCCGCGACTCAGGTCGTATCTACATCGGTTCCCAGTTTTGAGGCCCGGCGAGAGATGCTTGAGGGTTCAGCAGAGGAACAGGTGGAAGCCCTGGTTTCCAGATTCAAAGAAGCGGGAATTCTGTAATGCTTAAGGTTGACACAGAAAAGTGCACCGGATGTGGTGAATGTGAAGAGTCATGCACTTTTGAGGCTATTTTTGTAGAAGACGAGGTGGCCGTCGTTAATCAGGACGCTTGCACCCTATGCGGGATTTGCGTGGATGGCTGTCCTGAAGGGGCATTAGAAATTCACGTGGGGGAAGGTCTGCTTACGACAAACTTAAGCTCTTGGAAAGGGATATGGGTGGTTGCAGAGTGCAGGAGCGGGGTTCTTGCCCCTGTGACACTTGAGCTCCTGGCGAAATCCAGGGAGCTTGCTGGTGAGCTTGACACAGAAGTTACCGCAGTGCTTATGGGACATAAAATTGAATCCAAAGCACAGGAATTGATATTTTATGGGGCGGACAGGGTGCTGGTTGTCGACCACCCTGAGCTTGCAACATTTACCGACGAGGTTTATGGGAACATACTTGCAGATCTTGCCAAAAAAGAAAACCCCGAAATTATTTTGGTCGGTGCAACGGCTATGGGGCGTTCTTATATACCAAGGGTCGCCACGATCCTTGAGACAGGACTTACCGCTGACTGTACAGGACTTGATGTCAGGGCGAAGGACAGGGCGTTGCTTCAGACCAGGCCGGCCTTTGGGGGAAATCTCCTTGCAACTATTGTATGCCCCGGACACCGGCCCCAAATGGCCACAGTCAGGCCCCATGTTATGAGAGCTAATACCCCTGATCCCGGACGAAAAGGCGAGGTGATCCACATCCTTCCAGGGGAAAATCTGCTGAGTCATCGGGTCCAGGTCCTTGAGTCTGTGAAGGAGCAGGCAGAAGGTCCCAATCTCAGTGAAGCGGATGTAATCGTGACTGCAGGCAGGGGATTTGAACAGGAGAAGAACGTTGACTTGGCCAAAGAGTTGGCCGATTTGCTCGGAGGCACTGTTGGGGCTACAAGGGCAGCCGTAGATGCGGGGTGGCTATCCGGCCGGACTCAAATTGGTCAAACAGGTGTTACCGTGTCTCCCAAGCTTTATATGGCTTGCGGGGTATCAGGGGCCATACAGCATATAGTTGGAATGCAGGGGTCAGAGATCATAGTATCTATAAATAAAGACGCTGAGGCCCCCATTTTCGATGTGACTACTTACGGCCTGGTTGGAGACGTCAAGGAGATATTACCCCTTCTTATCCAGAGAATTCAAAAAGAGCGGGGATTATAATATGTCGTGTGGTAACCGTTCACACTCCCTGGCAGCCGACAGGCTTTTGCAGGGTTTCAACCGCGGACAAGGTTGCACCAAAAGGCGTATTCTCAATGGATTGTGCTTTGAAATCCGAAAAAGGCTGTTGGTTGTCAGGGGGGAAGTGAATGATTACGTCGTGTGAACAGAAACTTAAAGGAAAAATAGCAGTAGTAACCGGGGGATCCAGGGGAATAGGCCGTATTATATGCCTTAAATTTGCCCGCCTCGGTGCCCACATATTTGTAAACGATGTCTGCGATCAGACAGTTGCCCAAGATATCCTGGATGAGATTACAGGAGCCGGAGGGACCGGCAGTTTCCTGCCCTTTGATGTCGCAAATACTGAAGCAAGTTCCAAGGCCCTTAAATCGGTCATCAAAGACCATGGAGGGATCCACATACTGGTTAATAATGCAGGAATTACCCGGGACAGCTTACTTGCCCGAATGAAGGCAAAGGATTGGGACCTGGTGATGTCGGTGAACCTGAAGGGGGCATTTAATTGCACACAGGCAGTCATTATGGCTATGATCAAACAGAGATGGGGTCGAATTGTCAGTATAGGCTCGGTAGTCGGCTCTATGGGGAATCCGGGCCAAGCCAACTATGCTGCATCCAAGGCCGGTTTAGAAGGATTTACAAAGTCCGTGGCTAGAGAAACGGCGTCAAGAGGGGTTACTGCAAATGTTGTGGCCCCAGGTTTCATTAAAACAGGTATGACTGCAGTATTGCCGGAAAAAGTAAAGGAACAGTTGTTAAGCCGAATTCCTGCGGGCCGAATGGGAAGCCCTGATAATGTGGCTGATGCAGTGGGTTTTTTGGTCTCGGAGGAGGCATCATATATCACCGGACAAGTACTCCATGTAAATGGAGGATTGCTCTGCGATTAAAATTTTACTGTTGGTTAGGTCTTTTGGGGGCCAACAGGATATAGGGGAGGATAAAAATGAGTATAGATACGAAGATGGTTGATATCATTGCAAGCCAGCTTAGCGTTGCTAAGGAAAAGGTGATGCCGAAGGCATCCTTTGTGGATGACCTTGGAGCGGATTCTTTGGACCTTGTGGAGCTGGTCATGGCCATGGAAGAGGAATTTGATATGGAAATAGCGGACGAAGATGCAGAAAAGATGCAAACAGTCCAGAACGCTATTGACTTTATCAAAGAGCATGAAGAAAAGTGAACCATAAAAGGCACTGATAACCGACATAATATATCGACATGATAAACCAAAACCAGAACCAGAGGGTAGTAGTAACAGGTCTTGGTCTCCTTTGCCCCGTGGGTATTGGGGTTGATGCCGGCTGGAAGAATCTGATAGCTGGAAAGTCCGGCATAGGTCCTGTTACCCGTTTTGATATAAAAGGCTATCCTTCCCAGATTGCCGGAGAGGTAAAGGGCTTTGAACCGGTTGATTTCATGCCGGCGAAGCTGGTTAAACGGGTAGATCCTTTTGTAAGACTGGGTGTAGCGGCGGCCCGAATGGCCGTTGAAGACGCTGACCTCACGATTCCAAAGGACAAGGCATCAAGAGCCGGTGTTATTACCGGATGCGGTCTCGGCGGGCTGGGATCAATTGAATACTTTAGGGATATCCTTGTGAACAAGGGCCCTAGACGCGTGAGCCCGTTTTTTATTCCCATGGCTATACCTAACATGGCCTCCGGTCAGATCTCAATAATGTGCGGAGCAAAAGGTCCCAATACTGTAGTCTGCACTGCCTGCGCAGCAGGTAGCCACGCCATTGGAGATGCCTTTAAGACAATACAGAGAGGGGCGGCTGATGTGATGATATGCGGTGGCACCGAATCAGTGATCACGCCTCTGGCATTTGCGGGTTTTGCCAATATGAAGGCCCTCTCCACAAGGAATGAAAGACCTGAGCAGGCATCAAGGCCCTTTGATAAGGACCGCGACGGGTTTATAATCGGCGAGGGTGCAGGTATCCTGGTCATCGAGGAACTGAATCATGCCCTGGAAAGGGGCGCCGATATCCGGGCAGAGATAGTTGGATATGGGCTTACCGGAGACGCTTATCATATCACTGCCCCGCCCGAGGATGGAGACGGTGGCGCAAGGTGCATGTTTATGGCCATTGAGGATGCCAGGCTCAACTGTCAGGATATAGACTATATAAATGCCCATGGTACCAGCACTCCACTCAATGATTTATGTGAAACAAAAGCCATAAAGACGGTTTTCAAGGACAGGGCAAAAGAGATACCCGTAAGCTCTACTAAATCCATGACAGGGCACCTGTTGGGAGGTACCGGGGGAGTTGAGGCGATCTTTTGCGTAAAGACTATTGAAAAAGGGATTATTCCCCCAACCATCAACTATCAAACACCGGACCCTGAATGCGACCTTGACTATGTGCCGAATAAGGCAAGAAGCCGGCCCGTTGATGTGGTTATGTCCAATTCATTTGGGTTTGGCGGGACTAATGCCGTACTGATCTTCCGCAAGTACCGGTAAGACACATATTGTAACGTAACCGTTCACAGATTCAGGGTTCAAAGTTAGAGAGCGATGAAAATTGAACTATTCACACTCCTTGGCAGGGAATAAATAATTACATGAAGATAGCTATCGGTTCGGATCATGGCGGATTTGAACTAAAAGAAAAAATACGCGGTTTACTCACAGAACTTGAACATGATGTCCTGGATATGGGCTGTTATTCTCCGAATTCCGTTGACTATCCGATACATGGCCGTGAGGTTGCAAAGTCCGTGGCATCCGGTCAGTGTGAAAGGGGTGTCCTGGTCTGCGGAACCGGCATAGGCATGTCCATAGTCGCCAATCGCATACCAGGTGTCAGGGCTGCTCTATGCCATGATCTTTTCACTGCCGAGATGAGCCGGGAGCACAACGATTCAAACATACTCTGCATGGGTGGACGAGTAATAGATCACGGGCTTGCTGAAGAGATGGTCAAGGTGTGGCTTATGACTCCTTTCAAAGGTGGACGTCACAGTCGCAGGATCAATATGATTGACTCATTGGAGTAAGTGAATGATTCATTTGAAACGCACTGATCCCGAAGTCTTTCAGGCCTTCAGGGCAGAAATAGAACGGCAGACAGAGCAGCTTGAGATGATAGCCTCGGAAAATTTCGTGAGCGAGGCGGTCATGCAGGCAGAGGGTAGTGTCTTCATGAACAAGTACGCCGAAGGCTACCCCGGGAAAAGATACTATGGCGGATGCGAGAACATGGACGTAGTGGAAAAGCTTGCCATTGACCGCCTGAACCAACTCTTCGGATCAGAGTATGCCAACGTACAGCCCCACTCAGGTACTCAGGCAAACATGGCAGTATATTTTGCCGTTCTCAACCTTGGTGACTCCATCCTGTCAATGGATTTAACACACGGAGGACATCTCTCCCATGGTTTGTCGGCTAGTTTTTCAGGACGGTTTTTCAAAATAGCTCACTACGGCGTAAGCCGGGAGACCGAAGTCATAGATTATGACCAGGTTGCAAAAATTGCCGAAAAATATCGGCCTAAGCTCATTATTGCCGGGGCAAGTGCATACCCCCGCACCATAGATTTTGCGTCCTTCAGGGCGATAGCCGGTGAAGTTGGGGCCTATCTCATGGTAGACATGGCCCATATAGCCGGACTTGTGGCATCAGGTGTTCATCCGTCCCCAGTCCCGTTTGCAGACTTTATTACCTCCACGACCCACAAGACTATGAGAGGTCCCAGAGGCGGAATTATATTAGCTATGAAAAAGTATTCCCGATCCTTGAACAGCCAGATCTTCCCCGGCATTCAGGGAGGTCCTCTGATGCACGTAATCGCCGCAAAGGCCGTGGCCTTTAAAGAGGCATTGAAAAACGATTTTAAATTATACCAGCAGCAGATTGTTTCAAACGCAAAGGCCCTTGCAAAGACCTTGCAGGATCGAGGATTTCGTCTGGTCTCCGGGGGTACTGACAATCACCTGTTACTTGTGGACCTTTCAGACAAGGGCCTTACAGGAGCAAAGGCAGAGGAGGTGCTGGAGCGGTCAGGTATCACGGTAAATAAAAATACAATTCCTTTTGATACCCGGTCCCCGAGTGTTACCAGCGGTATCCGGATCGGGACCCCGGGAGTGACTACGAGAGGACTCAAAGAAAAAGAGATGGAAGAAGTGGGTAACCACATCTCAGAACTTTTGAATTACCCTGAAGACGATAAGTTGATCGGAGATATTAAAATGAAGATCCGGTCCCTGTGCGAGAGGTTTCCTCTATATTCCGAACGTCTGGCACGATATGATATGGGCACTTAAAACTTTAGCTCACTTTAGGCACTATTCCGGTTTATCAGGGCTAGGAAATATGGAAAAAAACATCAAAAATACCAGGCCGTCCTGGGACGCTTATTTTATGTCCATTGCCCACCTGGTTGCCCAGAGGTC
>JAYEMY010000156.1:0-3225 GCA_034718455.1 Thermodesulfobacteriota bacterium | reverse complement strand
CAGGGGACATACACCTTTTTTGAGAATCAGAACCTGGAAAGATCTTTCAAGTATTATAAAAATGCCCTCTTGATAGCTGGATAATGTGCAAAAAAGGACACCAAGCCATAATAATGAATGAAGAAATCGTGGAAGAATTTGAAAACTGGTTTACCACTTATGTCCAGAAATTTAAATCCGGGAATCCCGACTGGCAACCAAACATAATACTGAAAGAAGAACATACCAGACGGGTATGCAAGGAAATTTTGGGTATTGGGAGAAAGATTGGATTAAGTGATGAAGACCTTTGCCTAGCTAAGGTAATTGCCCTTTTTCACGATATTGGCCGCTTTGAACAGTTTGCCCGTTATCAGACCTTTGTGGATCGTAACTCCGTGAATCATGCTGTGCTTGGCGTAAAAATACTTAAAGAAAACGGGGTGCTGAACAGGCTTGATAAATCATTGCGAGATCTGATTCTGCGAGCAATCTTATACCACAACCGTTTTGCTTTACCTCAAAAAGAGACGGAAAAATGCTTGTTTTTTGCAAAATTGCTGCGTGATGCCGACAAACTGGATATATGGCGGGTGGTTACTGATTACTACCGTCGGAAAGATGGAAAACGAAATACTGCAATTGAGCTTGGCCTTCCCGACACCCTAGGGATTTCAAGTGATGTTTATAGGGATTTGATGGACGGAAGGATTGTAAATGTTACGCATCTTAAAAATCTAAATGATTTTAAGCTTCTTCAAGTTGGGTGGATCTATGATATCAACTTTGTGCAAACCTTCCAATGTGTTCAGGAGAGGGGCTATCTGGAAATGATCCGTGATGTCCTACCTGAATCGGAAAAAATCGCAGAGATTTTTAATGTGCTCCAAGATCACATGAATGAGCAAATCCAGGGAAAAGAGGACATGTGAACGGATGCCAGTCATTAGTCATTTTTTGTAAGTTTACCCTGTAATCTTTTGCCAGTGTTGCCAGAAAGATGGAAAAGATTTCTGAACGCAGTCAGGGTCTTTGATCCTGATACCAGGTACTCTCAGTCCAGCCACTGAAAAGGCCATAGCTATCCGGTGATCGTCATAAGTGTCTATCAGGGACCCGTGCATGTCCCGGGCCCCCTCAATAATGAGCCCGTCCTCCAGTTCCTTCACTGATGCTCCTATCTTGGTGAGTTCCTGTGCCACTGCCTTCAGTCTGTCTGTCTCTTTTATTCTCAGGTGAGCTACATTCTTGATGACAGTTGTACCCTTAGCAAAGGCAGCAACTACTGCAAGGGTCGGGACCACATCAGGCCATTGTCCCATGTCCACTTCTATGGCCTTAAGCGCACCACAAGAAGGCCCATGGACAGTAATTCCCCCTGGATCTTTTTTTACAGAACAACCCATGCCGACCAGAAGGTCAGCAAAAGCCGCATCGCCCTGAAGGGCGTTTGGTGGTATGTTTTCCACTGTGATTTTACCCCCAGTGACTGCTGCGGCTGCCCAGAAATAGGAAGCACTCGATGCATCTCCCTCAATTTGATATTTTCTGGCCTTATAAGTTATATGGGGCACAAAGAAAGAGTCACCTTCGTCCTGTACCTTTACTCCAAATGCGGCCATAACGGCCAGGGTAAGATCCACATAAGGTCTGGATACCAGAGGGCCGTCCAGGGTGATCCTGGCCGGTTTCCCGGCAATTGGGGCTACGAGCAGCAGAGAGGAAAGGTACTGACTGCTCTTCGATGCAGAAAGCAGGGTTTCTCCGCCTTCAAGTCCATGGGCCTTGATTTCTACCGGAGGGCAACCTGTGTTTTCAACACTTCTTGCCTCAGCTCCCCAGGCCTTCAGTGCCTCAAGCAGGGGAGCTATGGGTCTTTCGGCCATTCGTTCTGTACCTGTAAGCCTGTAAGTGCCTTGACCAAGGGCTACAAGAGAAGTCAGAAAGCGTATCCCTGTACCATTGTTGCCAAGATAGAGATCCTGGCTTACAGGCGAGATTCTTCCACCTTGACCCTCAACTGTCCAGTCAGTTCCTTTATCCTTTATGGAAATTCCCAAACAGGCCAGGGCGTTTCTAAGAAATCTGGTATCTTCGCTATCTAAGGGGCCTTTCAGCTCGTTCTTTCCTTCGGCTAAAGATGCAACTACCAAGGCCCGCTGGGTGATGCTCTTCGATCCGGGTACCCTTATCTTGGCCATTATTCCAGACCCTGGTTGACAAATTTCCATTAATTTGTTTTTTGAAGAGAGAATCATGCCCCAATCCTGGCCCTTACCCAATTAAGAAGGCTGCCCGAGGCCAGTATCATACGATCTCTTTCAGACAGTTCCAGGCAGGCCTGTATGGTTTTGTCCTTTCCGATTTTTACTGACACAGTGTCTGAGCCTCCCAGCAGCGCAGTCCTTAGACCTGGGATATTAACAGTGTCTCCTTGCTCAATCCGATCATAGTCATCCGGATCTATAAAGGTAAAAGGAAGGATACCGAAATTTATAAGATTTGCCTTATGTATTCTGGCAAAGCTCTTTACCAGTTTGGCACGTACTCCAAGGTACCTTGGAGCCAGGGCCGCATGCTCCCTGGAGGAACCCTGGCCGTAATTCTCCCCTCCGATTATGATCACATTACCTGCCTCCTTGGCCCTTGAGGAAAACTCCGGATCAATAGCGGAAAAGACATACTCACTGATAGCAGGCACGTTGCTCCTGAGTGGTAATATCTTGCTACCGGCAGGCATAATATGGTCAGTGGTTATGTTGTCTTCTACTTTGAGGAGTACTTTAGCCTTCAAGTTTTTTGGCAGAGGCTCAAACTCCGGCAGAGGTTTTATGTTGGGACCGCGCAGTACTGATACGTTCGAGCCGTCCTCAAGGGGAGGAATTATCCTGTTGTCATTAATAAGGTACGTCTCAGGAAACGACACTTCAGGTGCTTGCCCAAGATTTCTCGGATCTGTAATCACCCCTTGTATCGCGGATGCAACAGCGGTTTCAGGACTGCACAGATATACCCTGTCGTCCTTTGTGCCGCTCCTTCCGGGGAAGTTGCGGGTAAAGGTCCTCAAAGAAATAGTATCTGTGGCCGGGGCCTGTCCCATCCCAATGCATCCCAGGCATCCGCACTGGTGTATTCTGGCCCCGGCGTGGATCAACGTGCGCAAAGCCCCGGCCATATCGGCGTTTTCCAATACCTGCCGGCTCCCCGGATTTATCTCAAAGCTCACAAACGGGTGTATTTCTCTGG
>JAYEMY010000155.1:0-3245 GCA_034718455.1 Thermodesulfobacteriota bacterium | reverse complement strand
TCCGAACAAGGGACAAGACAGGAATGAGGACGGACAAGCATAGCACAAAGACTGGAAAAGCCACAGCCGGAAACCTGGCCCAGCCCAGGCTGAAACGACGGCTTCCGCGCCGGCCGTTGCCAAGCCCTACATAACTGCGTCCCTTCATATACCAGACTTGAATCAGGACCAGCCCTGCCATCAAAAGGAGCAGGGGGAAGGCCAGGACAACCGCGGCCTTTTCATCGTACAGGCCGCTGAACTGGATGAATATCTCCACCGGATAAACTCGCAGACAAAAGATGTCAGGGACCCCAAAGTCGATAATGGAGAAGATGAAGACAAATACCGCGCCGGAGATGATGTGCGGTGCAGCCAGGGGCACGGTAATGCGTGAAAGGCTGGACCACGTGCCGCGGTACAGCACACCGGCTTCCTCATAACTGCTGTCTATGCCGCGCAGGCCGCTTATGGTTAGCAATGTCACAAACGGATAGTAGGCCAGCGAAAGAGACAGCGACGCGGCCCAGAAAGGAGAGACCTCGAATGGCCTGCCGATGAAGGATGTTAACAACTCCGCAATCCAGCCACCCTTGGCCAGGAGGGAATCCCACACAATGGCCTGCATGTAAGGAGGGATCAAAAGGGGAATGATATAGGCCAGGCCAAAGAGTGATCGTCCGGGGAGGTCAGTGCGCTCAATAAGCAAGGCATATGGGAGACCAAGGACCAGAGACAGACATGTTGCAGTTCCTGCCAGGAGCATACTGGTCTTGAGGAGATTCAACTGGCGCGAACTGAGGATCAACTCCTGCAAATAAAGCCAGGAGATGTGGCCCTCGTGCCAGAATGGGCTGAGAACAAGAAAGAGTATCGGGGCAAGGACAATGAGTGAAAAAGCGGTGAGGACGGGATAGGAGAGCCATCTGGGACATTGCAGCATAGAATTATATCACGGCGCTAACGCACAAACAGCTCCCGGCAAAACCGCGTGGCCCCTTCCATGTTTTTTGCAATGTCCTCATAATCCACCGCCATAGTCCTGACTGATGAATACGAAGGCACATGGGCCGGTGTTTCAACCCCGTCCCTGACAGGCACCTGGGCCGACTCGGAAAACGCAAGTCTGCTCTCAACCTCGCGGCTCAAGAGATAATCAATCAGGATCTTCGCCTCCTCCGGGTGCGGACAATCCTTGATCATCGCCACAGTATTGGGAATAAACAGGGTTCCCATGCCTTGACTGTCCGGATAGATCATCTTGACAGGTTTCCCGGACTGAATAGCTACGTTGACATCGTCAGTGTCGGTAAACGCCAGAGGCACTCTCCCCCTGACAACCATATCCCGGGCCACTGCATTACCGTCCACAATGACGATTTCATTGGCCTTAAGGGCCTTCAGATATTCTTCTGTCTTGTCCGGTCCAAGATACACCCAAAGGGCCGCTACATGGGTGGCCGTTGTGCCGAAAAGGGGGTATCCCATAGCAACCCTGCCTTTCCATCCAGGTTCTGTAAGTTCAAAAATGGATTCAGGAAGCTCTGATTCTTCAAGCAGGTCCGTATTATAGACCAATACCCTGGCCCTGGCGGCAAAGCCGGTCCAAAATCCGTCCGCGTCCTTGAATTGGACGGGTATGTCCTCAGCCGAAGGGGATACATAAGGCAACAACACGCCCTTATGTTTGAGGATAATAGTCCTCCCCACCTCGGAGTTCCAGAAGACATCACATTGAGGATTTGCTTTTTCCGCTAGAAGGCGGTTAAACAGGCCCGTGGTCTTGCTGGCCTCCACGTCATAAACCGCTTTAACTTCTATGCCGGTCTTTTCCTGAAAATCATCAAGTAAAGGCTCGGAGAATACCTGGTCTAAAGATGTATAGACCACCACTTCTTTTTGATCCTGCTTACTGCATCCTAAAATAAGCAATAGAGAGATAAATACCAAATGAAATAAGTGCCTCATTTGTGATTTCCTGCAAGATACCGCATTTGCCGGTATAGTTCGTCCGTAAACCAAAAATGAATTTCATCTCGAAGCCTGTCCAGATAGGTCGTAATTGAAGCAAGTAGGCCTGCAGATTTTGCTTTTACGAGAATACCAAGGGTACCGGTCACTTTAACCCCATGGTAAATAGCCGCTCTGCGTGCGTCCATATCATCACACAATAATATTTGCACCTTTTGGCGGATGGCCAATGTCAGGGCTTCAGCTTCGCCAGGGTGTAAATTTATGAGCAGTTGATCTGTTAAGGGGTCTTGCTTTACAGAAACTACATGAATAAGATTTCCATATGTCACACGCCAATTTCCAACGAACTCGCGGCCTTTGTCCAACTCCAAGGCCACTGCCTCAGGGATAGTTATCATACCAAACATCTGCTGTAGCAGATCCTTAAGTTCCAGTTGAATAAAATTACTAATGGGTGTAGTGTCAGAAACGATCATAAGGAATTCAAGACCTCAAAATCTCTCTTTACGTCATCGATGGTCCCCACCCAAGGAATCTTTCTTTGGCCCATAAGTCGCTCAAAAGCTAGACGAGACATCTGCGCCAGGAGGGCACCCTGAGCTGAAGTACAAATACCCTCTCGCACCAGGTGGATTGCCAACTCCTGCTTGAGTTGAGTTTCTAGCTGCCTTGGAGGTAGACGCAATTGATCGGCTATTTTTTCTGGAATTTCAATACTAATCATTTTGCTTTTACCACTCTATTCTTTCTGCTATTATTAGTTCACGAGATGAAATGTAATTAACAGGTATTCCCAATGAAGCATCAATTGAAGATGCTTTTTTAGAACAGGCAACTCAGTCACAAAGAAATCCCCTCTTTTTCAACATTCATAAAAAGTGGATTGTATGTCTGTTCACGATATCTTTTTTCAGTGACGGAAAAGATCGAGAATAACGCATTATGTTCATAGAGAAACTCACCTGCTATCTTATCAATAGCATCATTTAATGATCATCTCCGCCTGCACAGGATTCCATGACCATGCCCACCTGGAAAAGAAAAACAATGACAAACAGGTTGATAATTATCCCTTTGATCCAAAAACGTCCTTCAGCCATGACTATAATCCTACATCTCTCAAAATACCCCTTTCCTTACCAGACGACTGCCCTATTCAGTCATGCTCTAATTTCGCACAAAGACCTTATGGCTTGCGCTTGCCATTTGGCCTTTCAGAGTGGCGACATTTACAGTCAGAATGTGTTCCCCGTCCGGGATTTTTTTGGTGTCCAATATCCAGGTGCTTGGTG